>CAYMAX010000152.1:0-1509 GCA_964388595.1 uncultured Muribaculaceae bacterium | reverse complement strand
GGGGGATATCAGATGTGGCCGCTGCCTTCATAATGGGATGGATTGGGACAGGCTGCCCCGTTCGCCATCGGCTAAATCACGGGTTTGTGATTGTCTTCGTAATCGATCGGAAAGTTCAGTATTTTATTCATGCAGATTCTCCTTCTCTGGGCTTATGGCAGCGAAGTTGGCGGCGTTTAAAGTGATCTGGAGATCGGCGCAACCAATATGCTTCCTGGACAAATCTCATATTGCCTTTTCATTCTACATCCGGAGAACAATTGTGTCCCACCTCTCAAATCCTCAACGGCCTGCCCAATTGTATCCAAGCCTCCCCGGCGTTGAGGGGGCCAGGGCATTAGCGCGGGAGGCCCGCGGGCCGACTCGCGGCGCCCACTAAAAAAGAGCTCATAATCATCAATACTAACCTTTAATCCAGCCAAGATTCGGGAAATCGACAGGGGGGGAAAGGCGATATTTTTAAAGAATTTTTAAAGTTCCGAATATTTGGCAGTTATATTTAAGTTCGAGGTCCCAATCTCAGCATTGATCTGGCCTGTCGCTCCTGGAAGAGCTTCCAGTCTCTTTTTGAGGCCTTCCCTCAGTATAACGAGCAATTCTTTAAATTTGAATAAAATTGTGGAGTGATCTCATGGAGATCTATCTCGATGAATCTGGAAGCCTTGGGCCGGCTGGGGTCTCGCGCCTCCAAAAAGATCCATATTTTATTACATACGTCATCGGTTAAGACCAGTATGCATAGAATTGGGCTTCTGAGCTTTTTGAGATCAATTTTTGCAGAAAAGGCTCGAGCCCACAGAGAGCCATATTCAACTAATTCGATTTTTTGGCTCAATAGCAAAGTGCAAAATGAAATAATAATAATATAGTATCAAAAAAATCCTTAACCGATGCCATATGTATTTTATTATAGACTCCCTGAGGATGAGATGGAAAGGACGAGAGGATTGAATTACTGCAAATCTATAATCCCAACCCGTGCCCTAGATAAATTGCGAAATGTCCGATGATGAGTAAATCGGATGCGCTGACAAGAACTTTGACTGCAAGAGGATCTACTTTCAATGTCTTTTCGCAGAAAGAGACAAACCACCATGAGATTGCCAGCATAAGAACTAATGCTATCATGGTAAGGCAGAAGATAACTAAATGAGCGACTAGGCTTATCATATATGGCTCAACCTCCAGCCAGACCTCTTGGCAAATGGATGACATTCACCGTATGAGTATTGGCGTCAAAGATATTAGATTTGTGGTTTAGAGTTTTGAGCTAGAACATTCTTTATAGATAGTTGTTTAACGAAAGACAATATAAGTATTGCGTCTCACATGCAGTCTTTTTGCTCTTTGGAGCGAACCCTGATATTAGAAGGTAGTTAAGTGTCAGCGGCGAGATAAGCCTGAATAACTTCATAGTGAAACGGCGGCGACGCACCCCGCTGCAAGCAGACAGAGCATCCGAGGCGTCGCCGCATAAAGATAGTACTACTCGGATCTGATTCAATCCCT
>CAYMAX010000151.1:0-1526 GCA_964388595.1 uncultured Muribaculaceae bacterium | reverse complement strand
CTATGCAGCTGTTGACCTGCAGACGAGCGATCTCTTCTGAAGTTAATCTTCTATACTCCATTTTCGGGGATATTTGCAACCTTGCTTTTTGAGATAATCAAGTCCTAACACGGCACCGCATCCCAACACGAAGCCTAGTATGGTCCAAACTACTACTATTTGTGCTCTTTTGGGTTTGAATTTTTTACTTGGTACCATTGTGGGCTTCACAGCAGTGAGTATCGGGGTATCTTCCTTGACACGAAGTTCTGCCTGAAGCATCTGGGTGGTCAATTCGGTGTAGATGGCATTCGCTATTTCATATTCACTCTTTAGTTGTTCTTCTTTGATTTTAGCGATGTTGGATGAGAGGCTGCGGTTGGCATCCTGAAACTGTGCGTAGGCCAGCTGTCTCTCCTGGAAGGTGATTTGTGCCTCATCGTGACGGTCTTTGAGAAAGTCGAGATTGGACTGTACCTTTTCCAATTTAAATCTTGTGATGTATTTCTGAAGAAGATAGTAAGTGGTCCTGTTAATCTCAGCAGCAGCTATTGGTTCAGGCATCACTGTGGTAAGAGTCAGATAACCTTTTTTCTGGTCATAGAGGAGAGTATTGATCTTAGATAAGGCTTTTACACATTTTGCTTCGTTAAAGGTCAATGACTTGAGGTTCGATGGTATTTCGCTTTCTTTTGGCTTTCCTCGCAAAGCCTCCATAATAAGTCTTGGAAGCTGTATGGTATATTTCTTAATATGACCAAGAAAAGAGGTGTTAGTATACTTCTCATCGGTGAAGTAATCCAAGAGAGAGATAGGTTCGTCCCACTTCGAGAAGTGAACAGTGGAGGAGATAAGCTCCTTTTGAAAATCGACATTATTTAGAATGTCTGGATAAACCATCGGAGAGAGTGTCTCAGTAGCCATCATATCCCCGAGGTTGATGCCGGCTAATGCAGCAAGAGAAGAGACTGAGCCACCTATTGCACTCTTAGAGGTAACTTGTGGGACTATTACGCAGTCTGCCTTATATTGTTTGGGAGAAAACAATGCTACCAATATTCCGAGAAAGAAGCATACTGCCGTGAAGTAAATGATGAACTTTCTTTTCTTCCAAAGTCTTTTAAATAGCTCGAGAAGGTCTATTTCATTGGATTCTGAGGGTTGTGTATTGATATCTTCTGACATAAAATCTGTTATTTAAGAGCATTGACCATACTTACCACCATAGCTGCCACCGAAGCGGTGGAAGAGGCTATGGACATCACCTCTGTGGCGCTTATCCTCCTCTCCTTACTGAGGTCTCGCTGAGGCACCACTATCTCACACCCGGGGGCAGGTTTGAAATATTTGGAGCCTTTAGCCGCTGCTGTATTGTTCATAAAGACGATATATACTCTGCCTTTATAGGCACCTTTGGCATAGCCGCCGGCCTGGTCGATGTAGTCTTTGACACTATTTCCTTCATCGAATGGTACTACATTGGACATCAGCACTCCTCCCGATATTTTGACAGTATTGTTAAGAATTGGGATTTCGATGACATCACC
>CAYMAX010000150.1:0-1531 GCA_964388595.1 uncultured Muribaculaceae bacterium | reverse complement strand
ATCAGAGACTACGAGGAGCTTGCAAAAATTGCCGGTGAAAAATCTGCAAAATTTGGAGAGATTACAGCCGGACAGAAGGCACTTGAAGCAAGACTAATCGAGATAGCTGCACTCAAAAAGCATATTATCAATTACTCTAAAACCAAGGATGTGTATGCCGAGTATCGTAAGTCCGGTTACAGTAAAAAATTCTTCGAGGAACATCGTGAACCATTGACTTTGTATCGAGCTGCCAAGGATGCATTCAACAAAATCGAAGGACAGATTCCTAAAATCCGAGAATTGAATGCTGAATATGAGGAAGTTCTCAGACAGAAAAAACTGACCTATGCAGAGTATAGGCAAGCGCAGAAAGAGATGAAGGAATATCAGATTGCAAAATATAATATTGATCAGTTCCTGAAGAAACAGGAGCATGAACATGACGAACATCAGCGAAAAAGATCGCATCCGTCATTATAAAAACCAGGGTATCTGCAGTAATGTGGGTACCCTTCTTTTTTTATGCCCAAAGGGCTGCAGCTCCGAGATGAAATCGAGGTTCAAGGGGATTGGGGAAGTGCCCCGACAAGCAAAAATGCGGATGTGGTACCACATTCCACTGCTTGCGAAAATGTCGAAGACACGAAGATTGCGCCCTTTAAGTGGCGCTTTTATAAGAAAAATGAAAATAGTTGTCCTTTAAAATGAACAGCAGTGGTATAATGTCAGTAACTATATTGTGTCACTACGGAATGTATTGGAGGCATCATGGAATTTAAAGAGTACAGAGATGAAATCAATCATATTTTTGCACATTACAACAGAAGAGGGTTTGTTGATTACTATAACTGCAGAGGCCTGGGAGCGGACATGGACAGTCTGATGGTAGAGGCTACTGCAGACTTAAAGAGACAGGGGCAGTTCAAGGAACTATTTGATTTGGCGAATAAGGCCTTTTTGAAATGGGCAAATACAGATAAGGATGATTCAGATGGAGAGACACAGGACTTTGTCTGTTATGTATTTGATGCGTGGGATGTGGTCTATGAATCCCAGGATGAGAAGATGACTCACAGCAAAATGCTTGAGTGGTTCATGAAGAATCTGGATGGATCTGTTATCGATTACATGGAAGATGAACTGTATCACTATATGATGGACCACTTTAAGGAAAACGAGCTTCTTGAAAAGAAGATGGAATTCCTTAAGGAGAGAATTGAAATACAGAAGTCCTTCGGAGATGAGTTCCAGGTAAAATATCATATGCCAAGATGCCAGATATATCTGATGACAGTGATGGGAGAACTGCATTATCCAATAGAAGAAGTACGAGCATATGGTGAGTCAATTAAGAGCTTCTTTGTGAAAGAGAAGCTTGCGGAAATTGAACTTAATTATGGAAATACAGCTGAGGCACTTGCCCTTTATGACGAACTTGCAGACCGTGAGGATCAGAGATGGGGAAGAAACGAGTATCGCGAAAAGTTGATGCATATCTATAAGGATCTTGGCAATCGCGAGAAATATTTTGAGAGCTTAAAGAAGGCAA
>CAYMAX010000149.1:0-1549 GCA_964388595.1 uncultured Muribaculaceae bacterium | reverse complement strand
AATTGATGCATTTAATGTAGCAAATATTATCGTAGCTGAGCTTCCAGGTAGCATTACGGATCCGTCCTATATCAATAAAAAGGCTCGGATCGCTGCTAAAAAAACATGGATGCATTATGCGATTGAAGCAAGAGAATTGGCTGGAAATGCCATTGTATCTGATAGTTGGGAGGAACAAATTTCTGATGTGGATGAACTGGCATTCGACATTATGCCAATTTATGCCGCATGGGTGCCGCTTGGTTCTAGCTACCGGGAGGATAGGAAGCGTTTAATGCGCCTGCTTTCGGGCAGAAAGTCTATTCGAGACTTTGGATATGTACGCGGAAGGAAAAAGGTTCCTAAATCGTCTCTGGATGGCGCAAGAGAAACTGTACTGACTGCAGACAAAAAGGTTCGAAAGACACTAGCTCTTCGGCTTAGGCTGGGAAATGGAGAGCAACTCTGCGCGGTCGGGCTCACGAAGCGCCTGGGTGGAGGGAAGGTCCCATTCCCGTCTGTGGTTCGAGTGGCTGTTGATCCTTGGATTCGTGGTGTCATCAGATCCTCCAAAGATGGAAATAAAGAAGCACTAGGCGACCTTGCTGAAATCGCCGATATTTGCCAAAAGGAGAATAATTTTTCATCTGGTGTTGGAAAGCATTATCAAAAATACAAGAAAGATTTCGGATTTGATGGTCAGATCTTTTATCCTTCAAGGCTGTCTCAACTCCTTAGGCCAAACCCTGCTTCGGACTCATGCGATGATAACCTCTCCGCGGAAGACCTTCAGAAATTGATGAAGATCAAAGAAAAAGTAGACCATCTCCAAAATAAGGAAACTTGTTGCCTAGGACTTGGCGAGCCCGATCCGTATCTTGCTATTTTGATTGCAGATGGAGATCATATGGGGAAGGCGATCTCAGAGATCAAGACTCCAGAGGATCATCGTGAGTTCTCTAGGAATCTTTCTGCATTTGCCAAGGAAGCAAGGGATATAGTTGAGTCAAACAACGGCGTCTTGGTGTACTCGGGTGGAGATGACGTTATCGCCATCCTTCCAGTCGATAAATGTCTATCTGCAGCCAGAGAGCTGCATGAACGATTTGGTAAGTTAAAGCTAATCAAAGATGATCAAGGAAACCTCAAAGGCGGGCTTACTATCTCGGTAGGTATAGCAATAGCGCATGCTTTTGAACCCCTCGAGGATTTGATAGAACAAGGAAGGAATGCCGAGAAGGCTGCAAAAGAATCGGCTATGAGTGAGCAAGATGATAGAAACGGGCTAGCAGTGCATCTATATAAAAGAGGTGGAGGAGATCCAATTTGCCTTCGCGAGCAATGGACTGACGATGATCGCAGTTTGGATAAACGGCTATATAAGTGGGCAAAGATGCATAACACAAATGAACTTCCTGATAAGGCAGCTTACGAGATGCGTGAGCTTGCAGAAGTTTACAGGAACTGGAAAGGAACACCAAAAGAAGATCTTTCAAACCTCATTAAGGCTGATGCTAAAAGGATGCTGAAGCGCAAGTCTACAAGGTGCGTTATGAGAGCGCTTTAGGCG
>CAYMAX010000148.1:0-1558 GCA_964388595.1 uncultured Muribaculaceae bacterium | reverse complement strand
AACCTTCAATTCTGCCACGTGGTCGTTAACTAAGACCTACCCTGGAATCCTATGCGTATTGAACAAAGAATAGGTAGGGTTGATCGTATTGGACAGGATAAAGTAGTAAGAGCAATCAACTTCGTATATGAGGACTCTGTTGAAAGCCGGGTTCGGGAAGTACTAGAGAGAAAGTTGTCGATCATCTTTGATGAAATGGGGATCGACAAATCCAATGATATCCTTGATACCTCACTCTCTGGTGAGCTGGTAGAAAAGATGATGACTCACATCATCATGGAAGAGGCTGATCCTGAAAAAGAAATAGAACGGACTGTGAGAACAATCCAATTTGATTTGGCACAGGAGCGCAATAAATGTGCTGTGTACAAGATATCAGAGAATCCCGAACCAGCTGCGGCTGTGAAAGTCAAGAACCATCCACTCCCCTTCTGGGTGGAACGAATGGTGATCAATTACATAAAGATGAATGAAATGCCCGCAGAGAAAGATCTGCTGGGCTGGAACTTTGTATGGCCGGATGGCGAAAAAGTCTCTGGAGCTATATTTCACTCTCCTGATTCCACCTCAGATTCATTGAGATTGTCTTTAGAAAACCCGAAGGTCCGTGGTCTGATTCTCAACCTGCCACAACTATTCTCTGGTCAGCCAGTACCATTAGTAGCGTTAGAAGGGGTTCCTGAAACAGTACATGGCTATTGGGGACTCTTTGAGATTACACTCACCATTCATAGTAACGAAACCAATCAAATACGACTTCCCGCAAAAAGGAAAGGGTATCAATGCGTGTTTGTCAGCAACAAGGGTAAACTATTCATACCTACTGCAAGATTCATCTGGGATCAGTTATTAACACAGGAGCCTCAGATACTTCGAATGCTATCTCCAGAGAATTCTGTCCACTGCTTTGAAACCCTTTATGAAATAGCTGCAACCGCTGGACAGGAGCTTTTCAACCAATTGAATACTTCCCATGAAAAAGCAATTGAGAGAGAAAAACAGCGAGGAATGACAGCTTTTACTTCTCGGAGAAAATCGATACATAAAGTAGGTTTACCGGAAGTGAGAAATTACCGATTGCATAGACTGGAAGAAGATAAGCTTCAATGGCAGAGGGAACTAAAAAACGCTGCCCAAGTGATCCCTGACATTCGTCCCTTGTTGATGTTTGAAATAGGAGATAGCAACAAATGAGTCAAGGTGATGTATTTATTCATGAGTTTAATAATCTAGAATCATATTTGAAGGAGCTATATAAGATCGAGAAACATGTTTCTTTTTATGATCTCATCGATAAAACAAAATATAAATCGTCAGTTATTAGAAATTTCGAAAGTCTTTTAAAAAGTGCGGGAACGCTGCGAAATGCAATAGTACATGGCAAAGAATACCCCTATAAACTTATTGCTGAACCTAATGAAGAATTCGTGGAGGAATTCATAAGGATTAACAATGCGATACAGAAACCCAAGTTAGTTTCAAATTTGGGATCAAATAATTTTCATATATACAAGATAGAAGATAAGCTAGAAGATGCTTTGAGGGATATGCATGAAAA
>CAYMAX010000147.1:0-1583 GCA_964388595.1 uncultured Muribaculaceae bacterium | reverse complement strand
ATTGGGTAGGCACTAACGGGACGCAGAGGAACACCTGCCTTCCCTGCCCACATCTTATTATAATATTGGTATAAGGTCAGTGAGAGTGTAGAAGCCCGACAAAGGCTCTCCTCCTGTGCCCCGGAACCGCTGTTATACATACCACACGCATGATAGGCATCGGCCAGATTCAGGACGGTTGGGTTTAATCCAAGATCGATGAGTTGCTTGGCAACTATCAGACAGTCTTTGTTGGCACAACCAGTTCGAGTGGTAGCGTAACGGGGGGGGGTATTTCGCTTGCAGAAACGGCTTCGCGATAAACCTTGGTGGCATCAAGTAATTGTTGGCGGCTTCCAATCAGGTCAATCATTTTACCCGATGGGGCTTCGAACTTCCAGGCCTTGAAAATCTCCAGGTTGTGTTTATAAACCTCACTGCGAACAGCACTGAAAATAAAACGCCCTCCTCCATTCTTCAACCTGAAGAGTGTTCTCTTGGCATCCCACTTCAGACTCTCAAATCTTGCCTCTTTAGTCTCTTTGTCAGACTGTTTGGCAGCCATGTGATCGGCTTCGTGGATGAGCTGGCAGAAAGGATCTTGCATCGCAATAGCATACTCTTGGGGATAATCCGGCTGAGACATCTCGTTTCCCGCCCCCATATGCCACCAGATGGCCATACGCTCATCGTGCGTGAGTGACAAACCGAGTTCTTCAAGAAGACGGACAGAGCGTAAACCATGACCCTTTCGATGGTTCTCCTCATTCCATTGCGGAATACCATCGGCATCGATATAATAAACGTCTTTCTTGCAGACATCGTGCAGCAGAGCAGAGATGATGATGCTCTCAAGGGGGTATTTGGTCTTGAAGGCATCGTCACGACTTTCCCAATCAGCTCTTGCATGCTCGTACACTTTTAATGAGTGAGAAGCAAGTCCACCTACCACGTTATCATGGTGAATTCTGGCACCTGAGGCTTCGAAGAAACTGGGTGCAGTGTCGAGCCATACAATAACATCCTCGATGCCTGGACGGTTGGTAGAACGGAGTAATTCGATGATTTCTGTTCTGTTATCATTCATACTAGTTTTCTTATTCCATTTATAAATATGTGCAAAGATACGGAAATATTTTCAATCATACTATAGGTTATAGGTATAAATGATTGGTTCTTCTACATATTTTGCGTATCTTTGCATTTGAAATTAAATTATCTGATATGAATAAGGATATTTTGACTTTAGTAAACTCTTTGAGAGAGGGGACTACGGGAAAGACCTGCATGGGTACTGGCAACTACTCATTTGACATTATCACACGTCGGGAGTATCCGAACGGCTTTGTTGTGGGTAAACGCAACAAGTATGAGGAGAAGATTATGACGATGGAGATTGGCAACACCTGCGGCAATGTCATGACCATGCTCCCCTATCTGGGAGTGAAGACCTTCCCTGTGGCCAAACTGGACGTCTCACCGCAGGGTTATCAGATGAAACGTGACATGAAGGCCTATGGAGCTGATGTGAGATTTGTAGATAACACACTCAAGGGTGGTACCACCATCCTGCCAGGTGAAAACTATCTGAAGATCTTTTCTAT
>CAYMAX010000146.1:0-1586 GCA_964388595.1 uncultured Muribaculaceae bacterium | reverse complement strand
CGAAGCAAGTATGAGAGCAGATGTCATTAGAAAGGCTGGAGTTAGGAACCTGGGCGACGTTGCAGGAATCAACAACAGTGGCGCGAATGTAGATCCGGAGTGGGTGTTAGAGCAAAATCCTCCCAACATATTGCTCATTACTGGAAACCGATATATGGGCTACGATATACTGAACAGCTCAATAGTCTCCGATTTGAGGGACGAGTTCATGGAGAGATCCGACATATCAGGCCTTGAGGCTGTGAAAAATGGAAATGTGTACATGGCTAGTGGTCTCATTTCCATTGGCGGAGCGAACGGACTTCTTGGCGCAGTCTATCACGCCAAAGAGTTCCATCCGGAGTTATTCTCTGATCTGGACCCCAAAGAGATGCATCAAGAATACTTGAACAAATTCCAGGGAATCGACTTTGATATGGACAAGGAAGGCCTTTTCGTCTATCCTTCGGTGTAAAAGGTTTGAAGCTGCGGCATGCCTGCAACGAGCTGCAGAGCATGCTACCATTATTACTATTTGGATGAGGATTCATGAAGGAAGCCATTGAGAAGCATTGGAGCAGAGATGCAGGCAGCTATAACAAGTCGGTGCAGACAGCGCTCCGTTCCGAGGAGACAAAGGGGCCCTGGAAGGATATATTCTCCAGAGTTCTGGGAACGAGCCAGCTCAATATCCTGGATGTCGGCACGGGACCCGGCAGTGTGGCGTTATTGCTTGCAGAGATGGGACATCGTGTCACAGGAGTGGATTTTTCTGAGGCGATGCTCGAGAATGCAATGAGAAACAACACGGCCCTTGGCCTCGATGTGGATTTCAAGAAAGGAGACGCAGAGAACTTGCCATTTGCCGATGGGACATTTGATGCCGTTGTCAACAGGTTTGTTCTCTGGACGGTCCCAGATCCAAAAAAGGCAATCCGAGAATGGAAGAGGATCTTGAAGCCGGGTGGGAAGCTGGTGATAATCGACGGGAACTGGTATGGCAATAGGAATTCACTGGAGAGGCGAATATGGCGTGAGCTCTCTTTGCCTTTAGTAATGATTACAGAGCGAAGGAATCCTTATACTCATAAATTTGGGCCCGAGCTGAAGAAAGGGATTTGGTGCCTGGGAGTCGAGCGTCCTGAAGCCGACAAGATATTTCTGGAAGAGGAGAGCTTTCGCGACATCTACTTGATAGAGGAAATAAATGCAAAGAGACCAAATCTTTTTGAGTATCTGAAATATGGGTACCAGGAGAAGGCATTCCTGATAGCAGGGAGCAAAAAATCCATATGATGAATCAGGACTGGGTGGTTTTGAAGACCAAGCCCTCTTTTTCCTGGATTCATAGTCATTATGTCCTGTTATAGAATGAGCGAGCTAAACAGGCTTCTAGCCCCCGGATCTTGGCTTAACGCAATTCAATCTCAAGCCTTAATTACTCTATTTGATATCAGAGTTGCTGGATAAAATCATAATAAATCATACTATTTCCAAAATGCTTATAAATAATGGGCCCAATTCCAGTTCCGACTTAGGAAATGAGGTGACAGGACTGTGAATAAAGCAATCTACGCATTGATCTCATTAGGATTATTGCTGATCCT
>CAYMAX010000145.1:0-1591 GCA_964388595.1 uncultured Muribaculaceae bacterium | reverse complement strand
TCACATTTTTTGGGGGAAATCAATGATTTTTTAATTGATCCTCCCTTTTTCACTGCTTTGGCGGTTCTTCCACTATTTGGTGTTTTCCCGTACCGCTTGACATTCGCGCCTTTTTTTGGTAAAGTGTATACTGGTCGAATTCCGGTCAATGCATAATAAGAATCCAAATCAAAAATCGATTGAACCATATACACCTTTCTTGCAAGCGAGTAGTAGGCAACTAAAAGAAGATCCTTTCCAGCGCTCAGTTTAGAAAGATAGAACGATTGGTTATATAGCATACAAGAAATCGAAATCCCAGTCATCGAGCGGAGCGTAAAACGGATAATAGAACGACCGCCAGGAGAAAAAGAACGAAGTTTTTCCACTCTTCCTTTGACGACAATACGCTGAGAATCCGCTGGTTCATAAGGAATGATAGTCGGGGTTAAATCCTCGTATCGAGAAGGGAAATGACGGAGCAGGTCATTCTCATCAGAAGCGTTTAACGCTTGGTATAACTCTCGTTGGTTCATAGAAATAGTATATCATTTCTTCCCTTTTGTTCCCACGATAGAACAAAAACAAAACGGAGCTCACGAGAAAGGGTCATGAGCTCCAAAGTTGAGTAGACTGGTGCGGAAAGAAATACAAGGAGGCCGCACCTATTGCACTGGAAAGGAAAACCAGGACAACGTGGACAAATCAGATAGATTAGTCGATAGAGATATACTTTTCAGAATCAGACTTTTCCGCCGGTTTCTTGACAGTGATTGCGAGAACACCATTTTCCATCTGAGCAGAGATATCAGCCTTTGTCACAGCATCACCTGCATAAAAGCTTCTCTTGAACGTTCCAGAGATTCTCTCTTTGTGGATGAATTTACCATTGTGTCTGTTGTCATTCGTATTCAAACGAGCAGAAATGGTGAGATATCCTTTATCCAAAGAGATCTTCACATCCTTCTTGTCAACACCGGGAAGCTCAACTTCTAAGAAGTAAGCATCGGTAGATTCGGTGATATCGGTTCTCATCATATCACCAATCTCATCGTCGCGGAAGCAATCGTTGAAGAAGGAGAAGAACGGATTATAGTAGTTGACTCCACTTCTCTTCTGAACGGGCTGATTCTCTTTGCCTTCGATCTGAACATTTTCTTTCTTTTCATTTTCTTGATTCATAATACAATCCTCCTGTGATTTATTATTATTTAGCACTCTCATATCTCAAGTGCTAATTATATTATAGTCATAAATTTAGCACTTTCAAGTGTTTAGTGCTAATTTTTTTATTTTTTCTTCATGTTCCAAAAAAGCATTAAAAAAGACTGCACTTATCTATTTTAGATGAAGTACAGTCCGATTTGATATTATTCGACAGAGACGAAGAAGGAATAGACAGGCTGTCCACCATCTTCGACATAGACTTCACAAGAATCAAACTTCTTGGTGATTCTCTCCTGAACTTCTTCTTTTTCCTTCTCAGTGACATCCTGACCGCAGAGAATAGTAATCAGAGAGGATTCCTCATCAACAAGAGCTTCAAGAAGATCGACAAGAGTGTTGATCTTATGCTTGTGGCAGCAGAGGATCTTCTTACGAGCGATACCCA
>CAYMAX010000144.1:762-1595 GCA_964388595.1 uncultured Muribaculaceae bacterium | reverse complement strand
CACAGCAAGGATCATCGTCCAGATCTGCCTCAGGTAAAAGCGGTGTTCAGCACGCTTGATCCTCTCGGGCTTCCTGTTGCCACTGATGTAGTTGCAGGAAATCGTGCCGACGATCCTCTCTATATTCCTGCAGTCAAGAGAGTCCGAAGCACGCTCAACAAAAAGGGTCTTGTGTATATCGGCGACTGCAAAATGGCATCTTTTGACACGCGGACCTTCATTGCTGCCGGCAGCGATTATTACCTCTGTCCCCTTTCTGAGAAACTCATGCCCGACAAGGAGCTGGAGCGCCTTCTCGAGCCTGTCTGGGCCGGTACCCAGAGTCTTATCCCAATAATACGCAAAGATGAAGATGGCAAGGAAAATCTCATTGCTGAAGGTTTTGAAGTAATTGTCCCCATAACTGCGGTGGTCGAGGGTAAGGAAATAACCTGGGAGGAACGGCGTCTCGTCGTGCGCTCATCCCAATTTGCAGAAACGGGCAAAAAGGCATTACTGGCAAGGATTGCAAAAGCTCTGGAAGAGATTAATGCGTTCAACAAGAGAGGTCGTGGCAAAAAGCGCTTTGATGATATGGAATCCCTGAAGATCGCAGTGATCGAGACCATAAAGAGGCAGAGAGTTGAAGGCATCATAGACGTGATGTTTCTGGAAGATATCACAGAAAAATCGGTGAGAAAATACGGCAACACGCCTGCCGGCATAAGAACATCCAAGGCATTCAGAGTCAGTGCAGCAGTCAATGAACAGGCCAAAGCCAGAGCATTGCACAGGCCAGGGTGGCGTGTATATGCGACAAATTGCACTGTTGAACAGCTTTCTCTTGAAAAGGC
>CAYMAX010000144.1:0-752 GCA_964388595.1 uncultured Muribaculaceae bacterium | reverse complement strand
GTACCGGGAACAGTATATCCTTGAGAGAAGCTTTGGGCGTCTCAAAGGAAAGGCTCTCTCCATAAGGCCCATGTACATTGAGCGTGATGACCACGCGACAGGGTTGCTCAGGCTTCTGACTATTGGAGTGAGGGTGCTCGTGCTCATTGAGTTTGCAGTTCGCCAGAGTCTTGCCAGAGAGAATTCAAGGCTCTCCGGGGTATATGCAGGCAATCCCAAGCGTTCCACCGCGACACCAACCGCCGAGCTCATTCTTGAAGCCTTCGAACACATAAATCTCGAAGTGATAGAGGGAACGAATAGAACCCTCTGTGTTCTTTCGCCTCTTTCAATCGTCCAGCAAAGGATTCTGAGTCTGCTGGCCATTCCTCCTGAGGCTTATACAAAGCTTGCCGGGGTATTTTGTGATTCTTCATGAAAAATGAGCGAACTGGGAGATCATAGTTTTATCAATATCAATTGCGAGTTGAAATCATTATAGCCTAAATAAGAATGTTTCATCTAATGCAGGGACGCGTACTTCTCCTGACTTATTTCCTCCTGATACTTTCCAATAGCCATTTGGATACTCAGGATGATAAAGATTACCTGGGTTATACTTTATATCAAAGCTGGTACCGCCTCTTTTCATGATATGAAAACTTTCACCAAATTTTCTAGGAAAATATTTAATACCGCATTTTTCATTTTCCGCTAAAGCTTTTACTTCTGCTCTAGTCATATTTTTTAGAAGATCTGGATTATCGAAAATA
>CAYMAX010000143.1:0-1597 GCA_964388595.1 uncultured Muribaculaceae bacterium | reverse complement strand
CATATATAGTCCCTTCGATACATGCACCCAATGTCCCCGAATAAAGTGATGCCACAGAAGCATTGGAACCATGATTGATGCCTGATACCAGCAGGTCTGGACGTCTCTCTGAGAAAAACTCGTTCACAGCCATCTTGATACAATCTACTGGAGTGCCGCCGAAAGAATAGATTCTAAGCCCCGGCTCTATGTGTTCTTTGTGAACATAAAGCGGGGTCTGAAGTGAAATCGCTGTTGATTTTCCCGATTGAGCATCTGAGGGGGCAACTACTGTGACGTTGCCATACTGCATCATAAATCTCGCCAATGTGTTGATGCCTTTGGACATAAATCCATCATCATTGGTGATGACTATTTCTCTCTCTCTTGCCATATTGAATATTATGTCGCAAAGATAGTTTTTTTCATCCAAAGTACCTATATTTGTACTCCTTTTGAAAGAAGGTTTTTTGATATTATTTATTTAAATTTTATACGCAATGATTAAAATCGGTATTAACGGCTTTGGCCGTATCGGGCGCCTGGTATTTAGAGCTGCCCAGTCGAGTAAAGAGATTCAGGTAGTAGGTATCAATGACCTTATAGATGTTAACTATATGGCCTATATGTTGAAATATGACACAGTTCATGGCCAGTTCCAAGGTACTATCGAAGTCAAAGACGGCAAACTTGTTGTCAATGGCAATGCCATCAGAGTTACTGCTGAAAAAGACCCCGCCAATCTGAAATGGAATGAGATAGGTGCCGAATACGTTGTAGAGTCCACCGGTCTTTTCCTCACCAAAGAGAAAGCAGAAGCACATCTCGCTGCAGGAGCCAAGAGAGTGATTATGTCTGCTCCTTCCAAAGACGATACTCCTATGTTCGTGTATGGTGTCAATAATAAGAAATACGCAGGCCAGACCATCGTTTCCAACGCTTCCTGCACCACCAACTGTCTTGCTCCCATCGTTAAAGTTCTGAACGAGAACTTCGGTATCATCGAAGGTCTTATGACCACAGTTCACTCCACCACAGCTACACAGAAAACTGTTGACGGCCCTTCAATGAAAGATTGGAGAGGTGGACGTGCTGCTGGTGCCAATATCATTCCTTCTTCCACCGGTGCTGCCAAAGCAGTCGGTAAAGTTATTCCTGAGATGAATGGTAAATTGACAGGTATGTCATTCCGCGTTCCCACTGTGGATGTATCAGTAGTCGATTTGACCTGCCGTCTCGAAAAAGCTTGTACTTATGATGACATCAAAGCAGCGATGAAGAAAGCTTCCGAAGGCGAATTGAAAGGCATTCTCGGATATACAGAAGATGCAGTGGTATCAAGTGATTTCCTCACTGACCCCCGCACATCCATATTCGACGCCGGCGCAGGTATTCAATTAAATCCCAATTTTGTCAAAGTAGTTTCATGGTATGACAATGAATGGGGCTATTCCAACAAAGTAATCGAGATGATCAAATATATGTCAACTGTCAAATAAAGTCTGACTCTTATCCTTTAAAGCTGCGATGTATCATTGCAGCTTTTTTTGTTATATTTGCATTTCATTTGATAAACTATGCACAAAATAGATTTTGGAATCCGTAATAAAGTATTGCT
>CAYMAX010000142.1:0-1601 GCA_964388595.1 uncultured Muribaculaceae bacterium | reverse complement strand
CCTGAACTTGCCATAATGGAGTGTTTATTGCTTGCTCCGGAGTATTATCAGCTTATGGATGTGTATTATCTTATGGAGATGCTTACTACCTTACGCGATGAATTAGTGACAAGTCTTCTTGAGCAGTGTTCATCATTTAAAGTGAAACGTCTATTTCTATATATGGCCGAGAAGTCAAAACATTCGTGGTTCAAACGCCTCGATTTATCAAATATCACCTTGGGAAGCGGTCCTCGAAGTTTCGGTAAAGGAGGCGTGAAAGATGCTAAATACAATCTAATCATACCAAAAGAATTAGCTGATTATGAATAGTGTATATAAAGATAAAGTACGTTTGTTGCTTAGGATTCTCCCGATAGTGATGGAAGAAGAATGTTTTGCCGTACACGGTGGCACGGCCATCAATTTATTCGTCAACAATCTATTACGACTCTCTGTCGATATAGACCTCACCTATATTCCTTTGGAAGATAGGATATCCAGCCTAAATCACATAAATGAAGCTCTTACAAGAATCAGTTCAAGGATAACAGAACTTTTGAAAGGGGTGAGAGTGATTCCGAGACTTGATATATGCAAGTTGACTTGTGAGTACCAAGGATGTCAGGTAAAAATCGAAGTAAACCAGACGAAAAGGGGTATCGTTGGAGGAGGACCGACTATTTTCCAATTATGCGAGAAGGCGCAAGATATGTTTGAGATGAAAGTTGAGGCGAGAATCGTTCCCATCACACTGCTTTATGGAGGCAAAATAGCCGCAGCTTTATCACGCCAACATCCACGCGATATGTTTGACATCGGACACATGAGCATACCATTGGAGGAAGCCAAATATGGATTCATTTTCTGTTTGCTTGGTAGTGACAGACCTGTCTATGAGTCATTTGCCCCTATCCTCATTGACCAGAGAAGTGCTATGGAGAAACAATTCGCCGGGATGTCTGACTTGGAATTTAGTTATGAAGAATATGAGGTAACAAGACGAAAACTTATCTTGGATATCAATAACATCATTACAGAAGAGGACAAGCGTTTTCTGGTTTCTTTCGAACGAGGGCATCCAATATGGAAAGAATCCTCATACGAAGAGTTCGCAAATTACCCATCAATACAATGGAAGCTTCTGAATCTGAATAAACTAAAGAAAAGCAATCCTAAAAAAATGGAGAAAGAAGCGAGAAGATTAGAGGATTTATTCAATTCCAAGAAGTAACTACGTAGCATAAGAAAGTAATCAAGTCGGACCCGAAAGTAATCAACTTACCAATCTGCTATAACGAAAAGAGGGCGACTTTTTTAGTCACCCTCTGCAAAATAAAATCTTATGCCTCCTTATTCCCCGCCCTACAGAACACGCGAACAGCGGACAGAGAACCCGCCAGCGCGGTTGCCGCTGCTCAGAGGGTCCACGTAGCTTGAGCTGAAGTTCAGGCAGCCAGCGCCGCCTCTTGAAGAGGAGTACGGGGAGCTGCTCCAATCGCCGTAAGGGCCTGAATTGTACAGTGAACCGTCAAGGCAGCCCCGCCAGCCCGCAGCAGGATACCATGTGGTACTGCCGGATGTTCCCTGAAGAAAGAAGTTATAACCGTTACTAAAACTGC
>CAYMAX010000141.1:0-1650 GCA_964388595.1 uncultured Muribaculaceae bacterium | reverse complement strand
CGAATTGGAGGTTGCTTTAAATACCGTTGCTTAACTACCTGTCTACTATCAGGGGCTCACTCCAAATGGTCCGAGCCGCCTCTCTGGTGAGATGTGCCGGGAAACAAAGGCGCGAGATTGACACCAGGATCTAAGATCTATTAATGAAAGTATGGGTGTGCCATACTTGAAAACGCAATAGATACCATTTTTATCAATATATTTTGTATCATTTATGCCTTTTTAAGGGCGCAAACAAGCAAATGTTTTTTTACCTGTAACTGCAATATTGGATACCATATGGAGGAATTTGATGATAAAAGAATTAGCATGTCTCATTAGTCTGACAGTAACCCTAGTTACATGCGGCTGCATGGGAAGCGGCTCAGATGCTCAGACTTTTGATACAAATTTCGGTCAGATACAAATTAATACTCCTGAGACCTTGGAGCCCACCTTTGGCTCCATTAGGGGTCAGGGGATGCTCTCAGGTTTGTCGGTACTATCCCTAGGGAAAAAGGGCTCCGGAATGCCTTTGTTGATAATAACTTTAACTGAAAATAACCAACTAATGAATTTCCAGAATTCTGTCTCCGCTGCTCAAATGATTATGCAGAATGGGCGGCATATGACTACAAACGACGGCCATCAGATGTATTGGGCTTCCACTCAGATAGGAAGCCTTAAGGAGTATCAAGGATGCATCGATTATGAAAATGATAGGGGCCTGTTTGTCGATATCAAAGGTCTATCTGAGACTGTTGATCCCTCCACAGGGAAGAGCTTCCCGGGGCTTTCTGAGAGTGAAGCCTTAGATATTTTCAAGTCGTTTAAATTTGTGGAAAATTCGGATTCCAAAGACGAGGAATTAGCTTCAAATACTGCATCTGCATCTTCTGCGCCCATTAATCCGGAGCAGGAACATATCGATCTAGGGCATTATATTGTGAGCTTTGATTTAGGCAATATCGGAGCATATAATATCAAAATTGAGGAACCAGAAGAGGATGAGAATGGCACAGTCTATTTAGCAGTGATCGATCGGGGCGACTCTGGATTCTTATTCAGCATTATTGAGGCTTATGAAAATATGCCTATTCCAGATGTTAAAGAGAAATTAAAAGAAGGTTTTTATATTCCAAATTTCGGTGATTGCGAGGTATCAACACTTGCCGCAAGGACTATAGATGGAAAACCGGGTACCGTTTTTGGCACAACTTGTTCCAATGAGCTGTTTGATGGGATTTTCTATCCGGTGGAGTATAATCCACAGGATAATACTATGCATTCTGCATTTATGTTTGTTTCGATATATCCTGAGGATGAAGGTAAATCCAGGGACGAAGTCATATCTAATCTGCTAGAGACAATCCATGTGGAGAAACAATCAACTCCGAATGCTCTTTCAGAGACAAATCTAACCTCGACCTCAAAAGGGCAAGAAGCTGATGAATTTCATGTGGTCGTAATTGGAGATTCAATTGCCTGGGGCAATGGATTAAATAAAGAGGACAAATATCCTTACCTCATTGCCGATTGGCTTGATGAGAAGCTAGATAGACCTGTTGATGTAACAGTGTATGCACATTCTGGAGCTGCAATATCAGGAGAATCAGGCGAATCCATCGATCCAAATCTTAATAGCGGAACTCCTACATTGATGGATCAGGC
>CAYMAX010000140.1:0-1666 GCA_964388595.1 uncultured Muribaculaceae bacterium | reverse complement strand
TCAGAAATGTCAACATTTGAAAAGCTTACTTCCGGAAATTTAACACCAATTTTCGCGAGCGAAGAAGGAATGAAAGAGATTCAGGAACGAAATAGTAAAAAATGGGACAAGACTCGCTCCAATTGGGACAAGGTAAAAGAACAATGGAATAAACTCGATTTAAACCCATTTTGGAGTGACGAGGATGAAAAAAAATATCAAGAAAGCAAAGAAAATGATCAAGTAAATCTGAATATAGAAAGGCAAATAAACAACATAATCTATAATTACAATCTCCCATTCACTCCGGTTATAAATACTGCCAATGATAGTGGGAGGGTATAGTTTAATGGGATCACAAGGACATGGCGTAATAATCAATATGTCGAGTTATTCCTCGTTCATATTCACATTTAATCCAGAATCTCTTTCAAGTGAGAAAAAGATAAATTACGCTATAGCTCCTAACATTGGAGGATCGTATAAGAAAAGGTATTTCTCAGGGTTTGATGCCAAGGAAATAAGCTTTACATTGACGTGTCTTGATATGGAAGCACCAACAGGAGTCATGGAAGAAATTGCATTCTTTGAGCAATTAAGGGAACCCGATCCCGGTATAACGAATGGTTGGTCCATGACGTATGGCAATCAAAATTTTCCTCCGCCGCAGGTCCTGTTTCAATTCGGAGTGTCATACGTTCCTCTTGTTTGGGATGTTCTCGATGTGAGAATAACAGAAGACCATTTTCATTCCGGTAAAGTGAGAGGCGTTCTTGGAATTCCCAAGAAGGCAGAGATATCAATATCTTTGGCGCTTGTTGAAGACCATCCTCTCAACAAAGCCAATCAAATAGCTAAAAAAGCCGAGTCTTATGTTGCAACGGCTAAGTCAGTAACCCGTGAGATCATGTATAAAACAAGAACTACCAGGAAGGAAATGCCGGGTATATTCTCAAAACAACAGGGAAAAGGCAAAAATATAATGCAGGACCTTAAATACTGATGCTGAGATGGAATGATGTAGAAGAACACGGACTTTATGGTCTGACAGTAAAGATGTATAGGGAGCCCTATGCTGCTGCAGAGACAGTGACATCGATATATAAGAAACTGGAAATGGATCACTATGCGTATAAACACCTTGGGTCCGAGCTTCTGGCTTACAGAATACTCGACACCAATTTCATTTCTTATATGGAAGAACGTGGAGACATCACGAGGATCAAATCTATCTTGATCCCGATCGCAGAAGACACAAAACATACGGTATTATAATGGCAATAATGCGATTGAACTCACGGATGATAGAATATCAGATTTGGATAAAAGCTGATGAAAACGCAATTTGGCGCGACGTTACAAAACCATTCGGCCCTTTTGTGAGCTCGATCAGGATAAGACATGGTGTATCAGAAGGATCGCGACTTAACAAACGCAATTATCATTCTTCTCCATATGAGCTTGCAATCACGAACCATGCCAGGGGAAAGAAGATGACTTCCCCTTCAGAGCTCGATATGCAATTTATGTCAAATAGTTATCTCGAAGATTTCTTTTGGCCCGGGGTCATGCTGAGAATCTATTTTAAAAGTCCGCTATCAAAATGGAAGCTCGCTTTTGAAGGTGAAGTCAGAAACTACCCTTATGGTGGCGCCAAAGATATGGTGAACTATAACGTGCGAGCTTA
>CAYMAX010000139.1:0-1725 GCA_964388595.1 uncultured Muribaculaceae bacterium | reverse complement strand
AACCGCCCGTTCGTGTATATCATTAAAGAGCAATCAACAAATGCAATCCTGTTTATGGGTGTAAAAAATAAATAACAACGGTTTAGTTTTAAATAGAGAAGAACCCCTGAAAGAAATCATTTATTCTTTCAGGGGTTTTGTTAAAAATAGTGCAATGTTTAGGGTTATCCTCCGAAATTGTCGTACAGAATACTTTCTTTGGCAACTCCAAGATTGTCTAGCAGATTGTTGACAGACTGAACCATCATTGGAGGTCCGCACATAAAATAAAGTATGTCTTCCGGAGCTTCATGAGCCTTGAGGTAAGTTTCATACAATACATTGTGTACAAATCCTGCAATATACGGAACACCTGCTGCATCGGCTTCAGGATCCGGCCTGTCAAGTGCAAGATGGAACTTGAAATTCGGAAATTCCTTTTCGAGAGCGTGATAATCTTCAAGATAGAATGCTTCTTTGAGGCTGCGAGCTCCATAGAAGAAGTTGACAGTCCTTTTTGTCTTTTCAGTCTTGAACAAATGCATGATATGGCTGCGCATAGGAGCCATACCTGCTCCACCTCCGACAAATACGAATTCCTGATCTGCAGGAGCATCTTCAGGGATAAAGAATTCACCGTAAGGTCCTGAAATAGAAACCTTATCTCCAGGTTTGAGAGAATAAATGTAAGAAGAACAGATTCCGGGATTGACATCCATAAATCCACCCATTGCCTTGTCGAAAGGCGGGGTTGCGATACGGACATTCAACTTGATTATATTCCCCTCTGCGGGATATGTGGCCATCGAATAAGCCCTCAATGTAGGTTCAGGATTGACCATTTTCAGATTGAAAACACCCATTTTCTCCCAGTCTGCACGATATTCCTCGTCCACGTCAAAGCTCTTATAGTCAACAGTGATGGCAGGAACATCGACCTGGATGTAACCTCCTGAACGATAGTTAAGAGTCTCACCATCAGGTATTTTGACACAAAACTCTTTGATGAATGTGGCAACGTTCCTGTTGGAGATGACCTCACATTCCCACTTTTTGATACTTAAAACAGATTCAGGGACGATGATTTTCAGGTTATCTTTAACTTTGACCTGACATCCGAGTCTCCAGTTGTTCTGAATCTGTTTGCGGGTGAAAAATCCAACTTCTGTGGGAAGTATTGTGCCTCCTCCCTCAATGACTCTGCATTTGCACTGTCCGCAGCTACCTTTTCCGCCGCAGGCAGAAGGGAGAAATATTTTTTCATTGGCTAAAGTGGCGAGCAATGAGGCTCCCTGAGCCACTTCCAATTCTTTTCCGCCATTATTGATATCTATCTTTACGGTTCCTGAAGGAGTGAGTCTGGTCTTTACATAAAGCAGCAGCCCCACAAGCAGGAGTGTAAGAGATAGAAATACTACAATTGAAATAATTAATGTTATAATATCCATTTTTTCTGTCTCTCCTATAATTTAATTCCCATAAAGCTCATGAAAGCGATACCCATAAGCCCTGTAATGATAAATGATATGCCCAATCCCTTCAAAGGCTTTGGAACATTGGAATAGGAGAGTTTCTCTCTTATCGCAGCAATCAGAATAATTGCGAGGAACCATCCGAATCCCGAACCGAGGCCGTAAACGGTTGCTTCCCCAAGTGTTTCATAACCTCTTTTCTGCATAAACAGCGAACCGCCGAGGATTGCACAGTTGACAGCAATCAGAGGAAGGAATATACCAAGTGAAGAGT
>CAYMAX010000138.1:0-1736 GCA_964388595.1 uncultured Muribaculaceae bacterium | reverse complement strand
GTAATTTAGGTAGGGAGCCCAAACGAAGCCTCCTTTAGTTCCGCACCTATCGAGTCAGATAACGCCTTTATAAGTTCTCGCTCTGCTTTTGAAGCGTTTTCAATTGTCCAAACATCTTTCCGCTTAATAGCCTTGATTGATGAGGCTGTTAGCAATACTTCTGGCATATACACACCGGACAATGAACTCTGTTTCAGCCTCTCCTGGATCGATCCGTTTATCAGTGTTGCCAGTAGCATCATGAAGGCCAATCCCTGTAGCTTTGCCCAGTCCTGTACACCTAATGCGTTGAAGTCCATCTGATGTTTCAGATAATCATAATAGGTCTCAATGCTCCAACGGTCTTTATAGTATTTATAGATCTCTTCAGGTGTCCCTCCATGCGTTGTTTCCAGGATGATAACGCCAAAAGTCTTCTCTGCTGCTTCTAGCTTCGCCTCAGTATAGCCCTGTACCTTCTTCTCTATACATTCCAAATAGTTAGCTTTTTCACCTTCTGCTTCATGGAGATTTCTAAAATAGATTGTTCGGGTTCCTTTTTCATCGGATGATACATGATACTCAACAACGCTCTTGATGGTATGTATCCCTTCTCTACGCCTGTAAATGAAGGTCTTCATGCGACCTCTTCCGCGCTTTAGCGCTTCCTGATAAGATGTCATGTTTGAAGATACAGGCATAATATATGTTGCTTTCTTATCAGAAATCATCTCCTTCAGTTCTGACGAGTAGAAACCACGGTCCATCAGATAAAGGCATCCTTCTAAGAGAACGTCTTTGATCATCTCCTTTACAGATGCCTTGTCGTTTTTGCTGCCGTCAAACATTCTCATCGCTACAGGACGGTTCTTCATAACATCATAGGCTGTAAGCAAATTCACCTGTTCGCTACCTATTGACTTGTACTTATATCCGAATTCTGTCATTCCGTCCAACTTGGAATATCTAGGAACGACGTGCCCATCTATGGCCATTTCCTTAACTGATTGCAACAGCAGATCCTGGAATTTCTTCGATTCCGCATCTCTTCTCCCAAGATTCTCTAGAATATTGGATACTGCTGTCTCTCCCATTTTCAATGCAGGATAGGATATAGCAAGCGAACTCTTTCGATATAAAAGCGATATTGCCGAAATAGGGCGAAAACCATTAACGGAGTAAATCAATGCGAGGACCCATATCCGTCTTGCGTCTTCACCTTTCCCAAACGCTTGCTGAAACTGTGCTTTTATCTCATCAGCACATTCCTCTGCCATGTGATATGCACCATATTCCAGCACTGTATATCCTGTATTCTCATTGGAAACATATCCATCCTCGATTGTGATTTTTCCAAGAATACCCTTTGACTTTGTTTGCCATTTTCCAGTTGTTGGATTTTTTACATTCTCCATGGCATAGACATAGTATTTGCCGTGGATATTTTTGACCATGGTTCCCCTTGGCTTGAACTTCAGGATCTCTGCTGGCACTGAATATTTCCCGTTTGAATCGCTCATATTTTAGTATACCTACTGTATACCTACTTTATAACAATTACAAATGAATATTGCAAGCCTAAAAAACACAAATAGTGGCAGAAACAGCCGCTTTTAGGGATGAAAAACAGGATTTTTACATAATCTGGCTTCTAAGTCAGTCGATATCGGCTGATTTCCTACCTAAATCTCAAGAAGGTTGTGATGAATATCACGATAATGACAGTCTCTCTCTCCCTCCTTTCGGCATTTCTCATT
>CAYMAX010000137.1:0-1780 GCA_964388595.1 uncultured Muribaculaceae bacterium | reverse complement strand
TTGGTCATACAGAAAGGAGTAGCATGCAACAGCACATCTCTTAAGGTTCCACCACCTATGGCGGTGGTTAGTCCTACCACATATGCGCCAAACCAGTCGAAATCCTTTGCTGCAGCAAGTCGGAGCCCGGAAATAGCAAATGCCAGTGTGCCGAGTATGTCACATATTTCAAAGAAGAGAGAGTAATCGAGAATAATGGTCATGGCTTGAGGAGTATCAGTTGAATGTTATTGCCGGTCAGGGTGAAATTTGAAATTTCTGTATCCTATCAGTTGGTCATATCGGCCTCCTCTTGGAGTGTAGTAGACCAGGATGGTATATTCGTTTTCTGTCTGATAAAAATTTCCTTCCAGCGTATGTGTGTCTATTTGTCCGCTGTCGTTATCCGCACATGCGAAGAGATAGTTATAATAACCTTCTTTGAGTAGCATGGTAGCTTCATACATTTGACAATCGGGTAGATATTTGAGTTTTGCTTCTGGCAGGATAGCCCAGTTGGTCAATGAGCCGAAGACATACATATCTTTCTGTGAAGCTTTTTCTGTTTTCAGTAAGAAGTGAACCCATATGTAGTCACCTTTATCTTCATCATATCCTGAATCGGTGGTGCGGGTGTAGTATTGTCCGTTCTGTTCTTCGTCATAGAGGTAGTTTTTTCTCACATTATTTGGGTAAAGAGTAGCATGATAAAAGGGTCTGAACCATTTGATGTTCTCTACTCCCATCATGGCAATCTTTGTACTTGTCATTTCAAATTTCCTGAATTCGTTACCAGCATCAAATATGAGGTCTTTACTATGCTCCCATTTTACTCCGGTGGGAGTGACGTAATCGGGAGTTGGATTCCATACGGCTTTATCCCATCGTCCGTTCTGGACGACAACGATGCGTATCTCTTTCCTTGTATCAAACATGGTGATACCATTGGTCGGACCTGATATTTTAAGTTGTTGGTGGCAAGTATTCCAATCTATTTCTGTATTGGTGGTTGCGGTGACATTAACTGGGATTTTCTCATCTATCACTAAGAAGCAGAAGGAGAGGGCCTCTTCCTTGGTTTCGTCGTTGTAGATACGTATCCTGTAATTACCTGAAATAGTGATATCCAATTGGTTTGTCGGAAATTCCATGAAATAGGTGGTATATTCCACCGATGTGTTAGTGCTCTCTTGGTAGTCTTCTATCGGTATTCTTCTGAGATTACCTTTCAGATAGTCGGATTCAAAGAGCCTGTTATTCTTTTCCCATTGAAAATTGCAATGTTCTACCGTGTAGACAAAACGCCTGTACTCTTTTGTCAGGTCGTCGAATGTCACTTCCAACCTGTTCGGACCATTCAGGCTGATACACGGCACATTCCTTTTTTCTCCTCCTGTAAATATCTGCACGGATCGTATAGTAGGGGAAGTGACATGTATTTGCTGTGCTATCGTTGGAAGAATATTAACCAACAGGATTCCCCACAGGAGGAGAAATCGTAGACAGGGACCTGTTTTCATGGTGATGGAAGAACTGCTCAACATTATTGTTTTAGAGAAGATTAGGAGAAAAGTGTCGTGGAAAAAATATGTTGTCTGTTATTTCACGACGATATTTCTATTCGTTGGCTTCCCGCAGCTTTTTGCTGAAGTCGCTGGCGAAAATAAAATCGTTGAGCCGCTGGTTAGATGATTCCATGATTTCATCCTTGCTACCTACCCATTCACGCTGGCCATGATATAGGAAGAGGATATTCTCACCTATTCCCATCACTGAATTCATGTCATGGGTATTGACCACT
>CAYMAX010000136.1:0-1835 GCA_964388595.1 uncultured Muribaculaceae bacterium | reverse complement strand
CGCGGCTGGGAGATTGGTTATTGATGAAAGACAATAAGCTAAAATTGATTTTGATAATAGTAGGATCGATAATCGTCGTATCTATAATATTCCTATACTGCGTGCAAATTTATGACAATAAAATAAACATAACTGCCAAGAATCCACTATATAAAATCGATATCTTAGATGAGAAGATCCAATTGCTCTTGACACGAAAGAGCAGACAGATAAACATCTACCTCGATTTTATGGATGAAAGGATTTCAGAGATTAAGAATTCTCAAGATGCCAGCCAGATAAACATTATGGTGAATATTTTCAACAGTGATTATGGCCGAGCACAAACCTTGATCGATCATTTGAGCGCCGATGATCAAATTAATTATCGCAAAAAGATCATAAATTCAATGTTCTCTCTACTAGCCTTGCTGTCACAATCAGCTCAAGACATCCCAGATAATCTGGTCAATAATGTAAATTCGTCGATTAATTCTCTACCCGACGAGGAGAAAGAGGATGTGTTAGATGAGAATCAAGCCAATTTAGAAATAATATCTACTAGGTCAAAGAAAATAACTAATAAAATATTGAGCGGGTTACCGGCTGCAAATGGTGGCAGTACAAATTTAGATACCACTGACGACAATCAAACCGACCAAGAGACAACCCCGCCAGGCGTCTCTGGAGAACCAAACCTCCGGGATATTACTGCTTCACAAGTGTATGCCCTTTGCCGAGACGAAGTGCAAGATATTAACAATATAGAATCAATCAATATCATTGAGGGCAAAAAAATCTTGTCTGTTTTTGCCATCATAAACAAAAAGAACCCCTCATTTGAAGAGGTTGCTGAAGACGATTTATTAATAATATTTAAACAGAGCAACGGTAATTATGTTAAAATTGGTACATATCAGGCTGATGCTATAGATACCGCAAAAATACTCGGAACGAAAAGCGAGATTGTTTCATTGAATTTAACAAAAGAAGAACTAAATTGGTTAGTTTTTAACAACACGGTTAATCAAATTATTAATTTCTATTAAACTATGCGAGAAAATTACCCATTACCAGAGAGAAAAGAACTTAGATCCATCGAGGATATTCTTACTGAATTTAGAAACAAGGTTACCGAGTTTGTGCCTCCTCATAAAATTGCTTTTGCCTTAGCCGCTCTCGCTGCCATAGGCGCTGGCTGTGCTAAAGATCATGGAACAGGTGTACTTCCGCCTCCTCCCACAGCCACTTATGGGCCGGCTGTTGCAGGCGATGATGCAGATGAAAGACAGGGGTATCAGCAAGAACAGACAGCAAAAGACAACACACAAATTGACACCTTAAGAGAACAAATTAAGCGAGACGACCCTCCCAAAGAAGAGGTACACCATTTGCAGATCAGTGAAACTAATATTAGAGAGGCTTGCGACCAAAAAATAGAAGGCCAATTCACCTTGAAAGCTGTTAATGTCTTGAATTCAAATGGAATCGCCTGTGCATTTGTTGAGAGGCCAGCAGAGGGAGCTTCGGAGAACGAAGAGCAATTCACCTACGAGGCTTTACTGTTTCATCTTAACGAATCTGGGGGAATGAGTTTTATTACCCAATTTCCAGCAGACACTTTTGATACACCACGCTATGAAATGAAACACAACCCCGATGTAACTGCAATGGGTCTTACTGTTGATGAATTGACTTGGTTAATTCAGAATCCTCCGGAAAATGGCGAGCTTATAACAATTAAATAGAAAAATCATGGACGAAAATAGTTTCATAAAATTATTAGAACAAAAAAATATAACAGGAGAGGCTCGTAGTAATCTGCTGTCCTTGTTTGCAGTCTCAAACGATACTGG
>CAYMAX010000135.1:0-1836 GCA_964388595.1 uncultured Muribaculaceae bacterium | reverse complement strand
GAGGTCTTAACTTCTTCATAGGAAGTGACTACACTTGCTTAAAGTACACGCCACAAGGGATACCCGTAAAGAAAACATACCTCGATGTCAATCTTGGCATAAGTATTCCTTTGGGTGGAAAGAACAAATAATAGAAATTCTTGAATTAGAATTTGGGTGCTGAAAAATGAAGCTTGCTGTAAAGGCGAGCTTTCATTTTTAGTATCTGATCGTCATTGTGATCTTTGATGACGGCATCGATGGTGCCGATACATCTCTTGTAATCTATGTCTGTGCATTCAAAGTGAAGAGTATATTGCTCGTCAACATAGACAGGTTTTAGATATTGTTCTTCTACTGAGATAAAGAAAGAATTTTCATCAGCCGGCCAAAGGGTAAAAAATACTGTAGAGAAGGCGCAATTGATGAGGACTCCTTGTACTATCTGCCGGCCAAATTCTGTTTGTTCAGCATATTTTTTGTCAATATGTCTGGGATTTAAATCCTTCGTAAACTCAGCGAAGGTCAGAACTTCCTCTTGGGTAAAAACCTTGGGATAGTCATAAGTGTCGTGTATTTTAATCATTATAGTTAAGTATTGTGGGGGAATTTTCGATAAAAGTAGGAATAATAGGGCTAAGTACCAAAAAAATCAAAATGAAACTTTCAACCCATCATAAGCTGATAAGATGCCATCCGGAAGATTTTTGGAAAGAATTTCGTACTTTTCTAGCTGATGGGAGATGTGAGTGAGATAGGAGGTCTCGGCCCCGACTTTGCGGCATACGGCGATAGCTTCGTCAAGTGAAAAATGAGAAATATGAGGTTTTCTGCGAATAGTATTTATCACGAACACTTTGACTCCACGGAATAGCTCGATGGATGATTCGGAGATGTAATTGGCATCTGTAAGATAGCCAAGATTGCCAAATCTGAAGCCAAAGACCGGAAGAGTGTAATGCATGGCGCGGACGGGAATGATTTCAACACCATCTATATAGAATGGAGATTCGTCTATGGTGTAAAGGGTGTATTCCGGCACTCCAGGGTATTTTTCTTCTTTAAATGCGTATGCGTATTCCATCCTGAGAGAGAGTTGTACATTCTTCTCTGCATAGATGGGAAAGCTTTTTTGCTCTAAGTAATTGAAAGCGCGCACATCATCCAGACCACCGGTGTGATCTTTGTGCTGATGGGTGAGTATCACAGCATCAAGATGATGTATTTTCTCTCTTAGCATCTGCTGACGAAAATCGGGGCCGGCATCTACGACCAGTTTCAATCCTTCGTATTCGATGTATGCAGATGTTCTGAGCCTTTTGTCGTGAAAATCTGCAGATGTGCAGACATCGCAATCACAGCCAATCATCGGAACTCCCTGAGATGTGCCTGTACCGAGAAAAGTCAATCTGTTTTGCATACTTCAAAGGTAGAAAATTTGTTTAACTTTGCAGAATGAAAGGAAGATTATATCTGATACCTTCTCCACTTGGAGACAATGACCCCTCTGAAGTAATCCCTTCACAGGTGCTTTCCTCTCTCAAATCCATTTCGCATTTTGCAGTCGAAGATGTGCGGACGGCACGGAGATATCTTTCCAAAGCAGGGTTGAAAGGGAGTATCGAGTCTCTCTCTTTTTACGAGATAAGTGAGCACACCACATACGAAGATGCTGAGAAAATTCTTCATGTTCTCTTAGATGGCAACGATGTAGGTTTAATCTCTGAAGCGGGACTTCCTGCAGTGGCTGACCCTGGAGCCATGCTGGTGGAATTGTCTCATAAACACGATATTCAGATAGTCCCATTTGTCGGCCCTTCATCACTTATGTTGGCACTGATGTCATCCGGCCTCAAT
>CAYMAX010000134.1:0-1836 GCA_964388595.1 uncultured Muribaculaceae bacterium | reverse complement strand
GAAGGAAATTATAAATCCTCGGATGAAATAATGATGAAGTCATTAGTTTACCCCTCAATCAAGATCACACTTGACAAGCCCGTGGGAACCGATATATACGAAATCGAATATAATGAGACATGGCCGGTCATCATAAAAGCTAATAGGACCCTAGCATATTCCGGCAAGCAGATAAACAATCGCGATTTTGAGGGAAATAATGGTGATTTTGCAAGCTCGAATTTCCTGTATAACCATGAGCTATCCAAGGAGCTAGAGTCCGTCATTTGGCTAAAAAATATGAACGCTACGGTGCTGGCTACTGATGAGGCAATTCTACTTGCCGAGTTCAAGCCCACGAAATATTTAGGTCAGATGATCCATGCCAATACTTCCGGAATAGCAGATTTGTGTTTTCGATTAAGTGACTCGAAGCACGATCTAAAACATCATAACTATCCCGCTCTAAGCGGAGGTGAAGAACGATACTATGGGGCATATGATCTGGCTCGAAAGATCGAGATGAAATCCGCATTTGAGAATAGCAACGATACCGATGATGAACTCGACAGTTGGCTGCCCAATTGGCTACCATGCTGCGTTGGCGGCTGGGACGACATGGAGCAGTTGGATCGGAGTGGCTCCGGAACAGATGCCAAAGGAATCTTCGATTGTACCTGCTTCAAACAGGATGCAGAAACCACAAAAAACAACCATGATCCTCAGGCAGGGATCATGCCCAAAAGATGAAAAACCAGGCGTGTCATAGGCAAGCCTGATATGGGCAGTGAAGGCTGTACTTTTTTATGGGACTATGATCCCGTCAAAAAACCAGCCAAGATCTTGCGTATGCCCAAATGCGTCCAGAACGCGTATGTGAATGTGCACGCACAGTGATCAGCATCTGCCCATGTCAGGCAATGAGTGACATGAACACGGAAAATGAAATAGTTTGCGGGGCAGATATTCACCGGGACTTTCTTGTTGCCACCATGATATCAAGGAACGGATTAAAACTCCAAGAACGTTTTTCGATGAACCAAGATGGCCTCTTGGAATTTAAATCCTGGATATTGAATCATAAATGTCAGCGAGTTGCTGTGGAGTCCACGGGAAGTTACTGGTATCCCATCTTCTATACTCTGGAAGGATATGTTGAATTCATCCTGGCCAATGCATTTCAGATCAGGAATATTGAAGGCAAGAAGACCGATAAACTGGACTCAGAAAGGATTGCAGTATATTGCCTTAACGATCTCATTAAGCCCTCTAGAATTTATCCGAAAGATTATCGGGATCTAAGAAGCATAACTCGTTCTCGCGAGGCACTGGTTAATGCAAGATCTAAGCTCAAGAACCAGATTCATCAATTGCTTGCAACCTGTTGCATCAAGCTCTCATCGGTGATTTCTGACTCGTTCGGGAAATCCGGTCGATACATCCTTGACCGATTGCTGGAAGGAAAGTCGATAGACCAAATCATTTCTGGAATACCTTCAAAGAGAGTTCGGAATAAGGAGGATGAGCTAAGAAATGCTATTCGGAATGGTTTAGATCCCGTTCAGCTTCTCTTGATAAAGACAAATCTAGACGCTATAGATGATCTCAGCGAAAAGATAAAAATTCTTGATGCCGAGATATCTATAAAAGTCAAGCCATTCGAAGAGGACTTAAATATTCTTTTATCCGTACCAGGAATCGGATTGACTTCCGCAGCCACGATTCTTGCTGAGATGGGTGATTATAGGGATTTCGCTAGTGCTGATAAAATGGCAATGTATTTCGGCATCGTGCCTTCTGTCTACCAATCAGCAGGGAAGCTTCGGACTGGGAAAATTACAAAGAGGGGCTCGAAGC
>CAYMAX010000133.1:0-1852 GCA_964388595.1 uncultured Muribaculaceae bacterium | reverse complement strand
AAAAATTCGAGGGTAAAATTGTTTCTGTCTTTGTTTTTGGAGTACTACAATAGCATAATAATGCCATTGTAAATAATATGCAAATGACTTTCATATAGTTTATATTTTTATTGAGTTACATTATTTTAAGAAAAGTACGAGTTGACTTGGAATAGTGGTCAATATAAGTGTCAATTTTTCTTTTCAGCATAATATAATCTCTTTTGTAACTATTGCCAGATGCATTATTGCCGCTTTTCCAATGCAAAAATATACTTGATTTTCCGAAATTCCAAACATAAACTAATAAGCAAAATTGAAAGTCGTAACTATAAATTTTCCATTGTTTACCCCTTTTTTGATGCTTGAGACCGTAAGAGGTGTATCGGTTTTTGGTCGGCTCCTATACGGTAGTTTATATTCGCTTTGAAAGCCTGAGAAATCTGAAATTTCCGCATTATACGATATAGCTTGCCATCTTTTAATAGCCGTGCCCCTGTTTGATGAAAACGAAATGGTACATCAGCATCTATACACTGACGTCTCAAATCGAGTATCCAATCATAATCGCAAGTTCGAGCATCTGCTCCCGATTCACCGCTAACCGAAACCTCCTCAATGGTTTGGTCAAGGTATGCCGACAAATCAACTCGTTCCAAAAGAGGAGCTACGATAATCGCCTTGTGCTTAATGGGTAGAGCTTTGAAGATTGACAAGCGATAATTTGCCATCGTTTGATTCTCGACCGTGCAACCAACAATCACATTATCATAACCATCTCCCCAATCATCAGGCTGGCACTGCGCAAAGCGGTCAATCCGTTTGGTGAAGAAGAAGAACATCAAGTCACTCCGCTCTCGTATCATCGCCCATGCCTCTGACCGCCACTCATCTGCTCCTTCTACCAAGAAGTCAGAAGTAAAACAGGTGAAGACCACCTTGCCCGAAGGAATTTTATAACTCTTGTCCCGTTTGCGTTTGATTGGCTTTTGGAAGTCGGCATTAAGAGTTACCTCGCTGCTTGATTTCTCTGAGCCGTACATTTCATCTTGCCGATAGACATAGCAATACCTACAACCGGGGCTAATCTTAGTACAACCATGCCACGGATTCCAATCGGCATATATCTCTCGCCAACTCATTTTACTTTGCCCAACGTTTTAACTTCGGAAAATGCTTTCTCATCTCGGCGATTGCCTCCTCTTTTGTGTACCCAGTACTACAAGCACCATTAAACTCATCAAGATACTTGATGCAATGGTCAATCATCTCATCCATGGTGCAATCTTGCACGAATGCCCCATCTTTGTAGCAGTAGCAGCAATACTCTTGGTTCAAAGAACCATCTTCGTTTGTTCCGAATTGGTCGGCAGTTTGCATCGGCATACCGCAACTTTGGCAGTACAGATTCTGGTATTTATCATTCTTCACAAACGTATTGTCAATCCAGTAGGTAGCCGATTGAGGCGTGAACTTCAATAGGCAGTACTCTGGATCTTCCACACCTGCCGGAAAATGGGGCAGCATCCAATCGCCCCAAAGGGAACGTCTGATAATTTCGTCCGTTACTATCTCCATTTCGCCTGTGTAAACGATACTGTCGCCGCCTCTGACAATGGAGATACCTGCCTTTGGATTGGCTTTGAAGTGAGACGTCTTTGCAGAACTTGTTCCTGTTGCGACATAAATCGCTCCGTCCTCGTCTTTGACTTTCACCATTGCCACTGGACGAGGATAACCATTCTCGTCAATAGATGCCACTGTGATAATTTGTGCCGCCTCTACCATTTTAGCAGCTTGTTCTTGAATATTCATAACTATTTATTTATAATTCCCTGAGAAACAGAGATAATTTTTTATTCAATTCTTTGTG
>CAYMAX010000132.1:0-1856 GCA_964388595.1 uncultured Muribaculaceae bacterium | reverse complement strand
GACTCCTGCCATGATGAGCAAATAGGCCGGATGAGAATAAGTACTTTGGCCCGAAATCAATATCAAGCGGCCATTTTTTCATGAAGGGAATAAGCGATTAAGATACAAAGGATGGATGAAGACATGAGATTGAATAAATTCTTATTTGCCTTCTGGTGTGATTTACCTAAATGAGATTAACGAGACCAAGACTCTAAAAATACACGAAATTCGTATTCGTATATCTGGTCAAACCAAAAGCAAGATAGTTCTTTTCTATTCATTTATATACATTACTCAAAATCTATCTCTATCTCAGACTAATCAATATCAATCAATCTGAGGAAATCACCTCAGATTTTACGTCTTTTCTGTCAGTTATCTAGCCGATACAGATTATAGTATTATACGAAATTCGTCTATCTCGGAAGCATGACCAAAGCTCTCTTTCGCTTATCTCCTGGTGTGTTGATGATAGCATATTTTCCTGATGGCAGAAGGGATTTTATGGCAATCCCGAGCAGATCATTATCTATTCCCAAATGTCCCTTCAGAGTCTCAAATGTGGCTTTGTGATCCGGCCTGGACGCCAGGTACTTCTCGATCTTCTCAGCTCGGGATAGCTCAGTCTTACCGGGCTCCTTCGTGGGGTGCTCCAGCTTCGCTAAACGCTTTCTGTCATAAGCAATATCCAGGCAGATCCTGGTAGTGTCTCGCTCTTGTAGGCTCTCCAGGGAGGCCACTGTGGAGCGCAAGGAGACTATCTCTTCGCCCTGGTTGGCTACTGTGGCATCCAGGGCTTCAAGACGATCCTGTAAAGGCTGGATGGCCTGCTCTACAGCCCCTTTGATGAGTTCCTGGAGCTGGCTAACTGAGATGGTGATAGCTTCATCTGAAGGCGATTCAAAACCGGCTTGCCTCACGGCGGATGGCAAGGTATTTATGCTAGCTGAGGCTATTTCTGACATACGCAAACATCCCCTTCTCGGGAATCCTGTCAGGGTGGTCAGACCCTGGCTGGAAACCAGTTTTTTTTATTACTATTATTTCGGCAAAGATTATCTCAAATTATTATAAAGCTATGCCCTCAACGATATGGCAAATGCTATATTCTCCGATGTGATAGTATTGATTGACATTTAGTACACCATACGAAATGTCTATCAAGCCGCAACGGGGAGACCTTCAGCGTTTCCCTGTTGTTCTTCTCTTGTCTTGGCGTCTTCTTTCATCAATTGCGTCAAAGCGTACACTATCGCGTGACTGCGGGTTGCAAATCGGTTCTCTGCTATTTCTCGATCCATCCACATCAGTTGATCGTCGTCCAGTGTGACCGACACCTGCACTTTCTTTTTTGTGGCCATATTGAATCTCTTTAGTGCTTATACCATATATACTTTACCCATTCAATAAGTATTTATATGATAACATCCTATAGGATAATTGGTGTACTGAAATGTCAGGAAAGATCTTAGTCCAAATCGAGAACCCAAAAACGCAAAGCCTCGATGCCGTGAAAGCACTTCTGGCATTCAAGAAAGTCGCGAGCGATCCATTGCCACAAGAGGTTAGCCTGGATGGTGGCCGCCTGGTGCTGGTTCTGAGCAACAAGAAGGACGCATATTATGTGACCACGCCCAAATCCTGCAGTTGCCCCTCAGCCGTCTATCATCCTGGCGTGGCCTGCAAGCACTCAAAGAAATACTTCCCCCAGCCCAAGAAGAGCAGGGAGGAGCTTGAGGCCGAAGGAGAAGCGATCCTTGAGGCCCACCACAACACCGCGAAGAGGTTAGCAAGACCACCAGAGAGCAGCATGGAGGGAGATATCAGGGTTAGCCTGCCAGGGTGGAGAGGGCCGGATGGACAGAGGGCTAACG
>CAYMAX010000131.1:0-1867 GCA_964388595.1 uncultured Muribaculaceae bacterium | reverse complement strand
ATAAAGGTCCTCGGGAGGGAACCATAGTGGGATCTTGCCCACGCGAGTGAAACCGTGATCTGCTACCACGAAGATCTTCATGCCGGGCGATAAATTCCGGACAATCTCCATTACCTCATTTTCGAGAATGTTCTTTATGTGCTGCTGATAGATGAAGGATAAGGGTCTGTCTGGGACCTGTCGCCCATCTGTGTGCTTCTTTACATAAATCTTGTGAAGCTCGGTGTCGCATAGGTCTAAGATATAGACATCCAGGTTGCCAATATGGTATCGGACGGTCTCACCGATGCCCGATCCTTCCGGATTTGACACCTCAACTTCGCCTTTGAGGCCCAGCTCCCTGGCCAGAGCTTCTTGAAGAAGCAAATTTTCCATAGCACGGATGTTGAACTCATCGGGATAGGCTCCGGCACTTATAGCTTTCCTGGTGATTTTGGTCTCGGACGGAAGGAGCGATGAGCCAGGAAAATCCTCCAGCAGATCCATTCGGGCCATGAACGCGGGTTTTAAAAGCTCATCCCAAATATCGTATCTCATGCCATCGAAGATGAATATGGCAGCTTTCTCTTTTTCAGGATTCCAGAAAGGAACAAGGCACCGTTTGATGAATCTACTGGTCAATATCACCCCGGTGTCGTCTCCCGTGACCCATGCCGGGTACTTCACTCTGACCATGTCCTGGAAGCGCCAATTGAGCTCATCCAGAAGTGCATATGATTTCTCTTCAATCTCGACGACCTTTTTCCTGATATGAGCCAGGGCATCGATGAATTCCTGTGGCAGGCTATCGCTGGGACGGGGCAGAATTCTCTGGCCTTCGACTATTCTGGAAAGATCAGCAAGATAATACTCCAGCCTATTGACTCTCTTTGAGTTCCATAGATCTCGGAAGGCGATGAATGTCAGCTCATCAGGCTTGACGGACTTTATCTTTCTGAGGCCATCTACCAAAGCTACCAATATCTGACGAGTCTCGAAAGCCAGACGGTAAGCCCTCCTCAAATCGTTCCATGATTCTGTGGCTATGGAATCTATGAAACGGCTGCGCTTCTTGATATTGAAGAGCTGCTCATGGATACCTTTGTGAGAGTTTAAAGATACATCGCTGTTAAGAAGATCGCTCAGAGCAGTCAGCAAAGCCAGTGATCTGAATAGATATGAAAAATTCTCTTTTTCAATAATAAATGCAAATACTTTGAGCTTGTCGATCTTGATCTGGTCGATGAGGATGAGCTTCAACGCCTCGGAAGATAGAGAATCTTCCAGAGCCTTGATGTCAATTTCAGCTTGAGCAGGGTCGAGATCTATCAGTTTCAAAGATTCATCTTTCAGCAGTGAATCCTTTATCGATGAGAAGGGTTGAAGAGAAGGATCAATATTGGCCAGAAGGAGTCCCCAGTTATCGATATACTGGGCCAGGATTGCGGAAAGATAGAATCCTCTGACCACAATCTCGGGATCTTGGGAGACAAGCCAGCAGAAGGGTGGATCAGAAGAGCGCAGTTTATCTTTGATGGGCGTGATTACCTCCGGTGCGATGTCCTCCAATTTCAGTATCTCGTTATGCTTCAAGAGGCCTATGGCCCAGAGATCCTGTGTATCAAGATTTCGGAAAGCCTTATCAGGAAAGCCAAGAGCAGCAAAGGCCACTATCGTTTTAAAATCATAATCCGTGAACCTGAGGTCATCTGCTTTCCTAAGGTTGGAATAGGCTGCGAGAGCTCCTTCCAGGTTATCGATGATAAACCTGGCATAGATGGGGTCATCAGTCACCTGTGGCCAGCTCTCGCCGGTCTTCTCTTTTAAGAACTCTCTGAGTTCCAGGTCGATCCGAGCATTGTCAGGAGTCAATGCCAGGATATCAGGG
>CAYMAX010000130.1:0-1915 GCA_964388595.1 uncultured Muribaculaceae bacterium | reverse complement strand
TTTCAGGCGAGATTCAAGATAAAATTGCACAGGCAAAGGCTGATGTTCTTGGGGAAGCGGATAGCCGCATTGGCAATGCCAACATCGCGATCAGCCAGAATTTATCCGATGTATTGAGTCAGACAAAGTCCGAGATTTCAGGCGAGATTCAAGATAAAATTGCACAGGCAAAGGCCGATATAGGCAAGGATACTGCAGCAAATATATCGGAGCTTAGATCCGAGATCGATCGAAGGATAGATGAACACATAAATGATGCAGTAGCAGCTCTAAACGACGACCTGGATAAGAAGGCCTGGCTTGCTGGTGTGCTGGAGCGGCGACTGGATAAGGTCAAAGATCTATCGGTATCTTTGGAATCAAATGATCCTGGGATAAACTACTTCGTATTCGAGGAGAGATTTAGGGGTCCCCGAGCGGCTATAAAGCAGAGACAATCTGCTTTCTTGGAGTACTTTGAGGGCTGCAAAAATGTGTTGGATATCGGATGTGGCAGAGGCGAGTTCCTGGAACTCCTGCGAGAAAACGGCATAGAGGCAGAGGGAGCTGATATGGATGAAGATATGGTGAAATATTGCACGTCCAAAGGGCTTAAGGTAACGCGCGCTGATGCCATATCCTTCCTTGAGGGACTGGAGGATAAGAGCCTGGATGGAATTTTCCTGGATCAGGTGGTGGAGCATCTGGAGCCAGCTTATCTGGTGAAGATGTTGGAGCTATGCTACAAGAAGCTAAACTATGGGTATAACATAGTTGTAGAGACAGTAAATCCACTATCATTGACGTCTTTCGCTAACTTCTACATTGATATGACTCATAAAAGGCCAATGCATCCAGAGACATTGAGATATTTACTGGCCTCTGTGAATTTCAGAGATTTGGATACCAAATTTTTCTCACCAGTTCCAGATGACCAGAGGCTCAAGAGATTGCACATAGAAAATGGTAGCAACATTGAAATTGATATTAAAGAAGTTTATAACTATAACATAAATTTATTGAATAATATATTATACGGCTCGCAGGACTATATGATATGCGGCAAAAAATAGATGAGGTCCTCATGGAGAACATTAGATGACAGATGTAATTATTGCTCATCAGACGATTGTAGAAGGAGATGCAATTGGTCATGATATCGTTGGCATGTGTCAAACATTAAGCGAGCTAGGTTATAACACACGTTTATATGCAGAATATTGCTTTGAAAGAATTAGCCATTTGAAGCTGAGTTCATCGCAGCTCAGAAGCATGCTGGGCAAAGAGGATACTATCCTGATCTATCATCATAGCATCCACTGGGAATCTGGGGAGAAAGCGATCTCTAATTTTAAGGGCAGGCTTATATTTAGATATCATAATATAACACCTCCTGAATTCTTCTTGGGCTTCTCGGATTTGGATTACTGTAAGTGCTCTTCAGGGATCAAGCAAACTGAACGGCTCATTGTTAAACATCAGAATGCTATCTGGTGGGGCGCTTCGGAATTTAATATTAAAGACCTTCAAAAGCTGGGCTTAAGCCCCAAAAAATGCCTGGTAGTACCACCTTTCAATGTCATAGATGAATTGGATGATATTGAGCCAAATTTTAATTTAATTTATTCAATAATAAATAATAAGAAAAATAATATATTGTTTGTCGGAAGAGTGGCACCTAATAAAGGGCATATACGCATGATAGAAACGATCAATGCCTATAAAAGGATGTTTGATTCAAATGTCCATCTCTGGATAGTTGGCTCATTGGACAATGATAATTGCAGTCGCTATAATTCGAAATTGAGAGGGCTAATCGAGAAGCATGGGTTGGATAATCATATCACTTTTGTGGGCAAGCAGCCGATTGAAAACCTTAAAGCCTATTATTTAGCATGTGATGAATTTTTATGTCTGAGCGAACATGAAGGATTTT
>CAYMAX010000129.1:0-1916 GCA_964388595.1 uncultured Muribaculaceae bacterium | reverse complement strand
CATTTTCTCCAGTCTGTACCGATATTATTCTTAAGACGAAAATTCTTAAGCTTCTGGAACTGTTCGTTTTCAAGAAGGCTCGGGTCAGCTATTTCACGAAATTGGAACCATTCCTCAGAACTCATGAGATCCATTGGAAATTGCGCCAGTGAAGATATACCGTAAGATGTGCTGGCTGTGATCGTGGGTTTCTCACCTGAACCTTTCTTGGTGGTAATATAGATTACACCGTTTGCAGCACGTGATCCATAGATTGCTGTGGAGGATGCATCTTTCATTACCATTACATTCTCTATATCGTTTGGATTTAGGGCTGTGAAAATGGCCACGTCAACAGGTGAACCGTCGAGGATAAAGAGCGGAGTGTTGGATGCGTTGATGGAATTGACTCCGCGCAAACGCATGGAAACGGTCGCACTGGGTTCACCGGAACTGGTGAAGACCTGCAGTCCTGCTACCTTTCCCTGAAGAGCATCACCGGAGCTGGCTGCGGGGATACTTGTAAATGCATCAGACTTTACAAGAGTCGAAGCACCGACTACGGAACTTATCTTTTTGGCACTACCGTAGCCGACAACTACGAGCTCTTCAATAGTTTGCACGTCACTATGCATCGTTACATTCATAACACCCGAGGATCCGACTGTAAGATTCTGTGGCTCCATACCTATATAAGTAAAGGTGAGCACATTGCCCTGGTTGGCCTTGATGGAGTACTTGCCCTCGAAATCAGTTATAGTAAACTCCTTGGTGGTCACATTTTGGATGCTGACTCCCACCAGAGGCACTCCTTTGTCGTCAACAACAGTACCAGACACTACACGTGGGACTGACGCAGGTTTCTGCTGCTGGGTTTCATTGAATTCCTTTGGAAAAATAGTAATCTGTTTGTCAATGATGCGATAAGCGATAGATGTGCCTGAAAATAGGCTATCCAGCACTTGATTAATAGATGCATTTGAAACAGAGATGTTGACAACCTGGTTTACATCAACAAGGGTGTTGTTGTAAATGAAGTTGTAAGAGCTCTGTTTCTGGATTTCCTGAAGGACTGTTATCATCTTTTCTCCCTTGAAATCAAGTGAAATCTGCTGCGCAGAGACTTCTGTGGAGAAGAAGAGTGACACAACCATGAACTGGAAAAAGATTCCCATCTTCAAGAGATTGTTTGTTCTTTTCTTCATAGATTTATGAGATTGATAGTTTACAATATCACTACACAAAAAAAGGGATCTCTCCCTAATTTTTGTCGTAAATATGTTACAGAATGTAACTATTTATACAGAGTAACATTCTTTTCCTTAATCCTGTAGCGGATATTTGAAGAAATCTTCAACAAATCAAGCACTTGGGTGACAGACTCTGATTGGAAACGCGCCGTAAAACTGTACCCAAATAGTTCTTTGTCGGAAAGAGTGATATGTACCCCGTACCAGCGCTCGAGTTTTTTAACCACCTCCTGCATCGGAGTATTGGCAAAAATCAAGTAACCTTCTTTCCAAGCTGCATCATCCTCAGTGCTCATAAGATGACTCTTTCGTGCAGGTACGGCATGGTCGCTGATGACCAGACGCTCATTTGGCAAGACATCTATCTTTTTATTGTTCTGATTATAGACCTCCACCTTACCATTTACAAGTGTCAGTTTGACCTCAGAGTCATTGGAGTAAGAAGATAAATTGAATTCCGTCCCAAGAATCCTGGCGGTAACGCCCTTGGAAGTTTTAATATACATCGGCCAATCGCTTTCAGAGCGCACCTTGAAGTATCCCTCTCCATCAAGTTCTACATAGCGTACCTCAGAAGAGAACTCCGCCGGACACTTGAGAGTGCTATTGCTGTTGAGCCAAACTTCGGAGCTGTCAGGGAGCAACACTTTACCCTTTACTCCCGAATGAACTATGTACTCTATGAAC
>CAYMAX010000128.1:0-1927 GCA_964388595.1 uncultured Muribaculaceae bacterium | reverse complement strand
AAATGAGTTCGGAACCTGACGAAAAATTTGGCTCAGACCCTTCTGCAAGACCGGTTTCTGCACTAGAAGGGGATTTTGTCGAAAATCCCTGGGTGGAGGTCGCAAATCCGATGTTTCTAAATAGTGTTGAGGTGAGTCTCGGAGCTTTGGATCCCGATTACCGAATCTGGTACAGTGTGGAGACTCTCGATGGGGAAAAAGCTACTAATGGAAGTGAGGATTTCAAACTCTATTCGGGACCTTTTACCCTGAAAGAATCCTCCCGTATCCGCTGTTATTGCGAAAATGAATCCTGGCGTCGCAGTCATATCACCGAATCAGTAGTCAGAAAGATCAGTTCCACCTACAAAGTGACCATTAAAGAGAAGTACAGTAGGCAATATTCCGCCGGAGGAGACCTGGGATTGGTGGACGGCATCCGTGGAAATGCCAATTTCCGTCTTGGTGGTTGGCAAGGCTATCAGAACAAAGATTTCGAAGCTATCATCGACCTGAAAGAGCCTCGGATAGTAAAAGAACTTACCACAGGATTTCTTCAGGATATCAAATCCTGGATATGGATGCCCCGGTATGTGGAATTTTATACCTCCATGGATGGAGTCTCATACAGATTTGCCGGCAGGGTAGGCCATAGTGTGGCGGACAATGACTACACGCCTCAGATTCATGACCTTGGGGTGACCATTACAGATGACTATGGCAATGTGGGCAGTGGCGTTGAAGCTCGCTATATCAAAGTCTTTGCAAAGAACTACGGCAAAATACCAAAATGGCATCTCGGGGTAGGCGGCAACGCTTACATCTTTACCGATGAAATAATTGTGAAATAGTGTGTAGTAGGTAGTTTGTAGTCGGTAGTGGTGCGGGACCGGAGAGAATTACCCCATAACTTTTGCGAGTTCAATCTTAAGTTCTTCGCTGTAATCGATGTCGCTCAAGATGCACACTAAAACTTCCTGAAGTAAAGATCTGTCAATTCGTCCGGAAGCTACATGATATATTATTGCCTCGATTTCTTTCATGAAGTTTTGGGCAGCGGAATAATATCCGTTTTTAAGCAGAAAATATACTCCTACAGTAAGGGCAATTCTTTTGTTACCATCTAAGAAATAGTGTCCGCGGCAAAATCCGTAAACCAAATACGATAATTTATCTGTGAATGTAGGATAATAATCATTACTCTGTACCATTTCTAATGTTAATGAAATCCCTCCCTCATCAAGGATACCGGAAAAACCTCCGCCACTTTTTTCTATGGTCCTGACATATATCTCCTTAACTTCTTCGTATGTTAGATAGAGAATATTATTGCTCATCTTCCGCCTGTTTTAATCGTTTAAGGACATCCTTATTTTCTTCAAGTATCCTGTCAAAATCGACTGATTGACTACCTATAAATCTTTCATATTCTTCAGGGGTTACAGCTTTCAGATATTCCTTAATATTTCCATGAAAAGCATCTCTGAAGCTGAAATCTCTGGAAGCCATCTTAGTTCTTGCGTCATTGAGGTAGGGCTTCTGCATCGGATTTTCAGAGAGTTCAATTACAATAGCTTCTACGTCCTCTACTGATAAGGGTGTTTTACCTCTCTCCTCGTATCGTTTCTTTATTTCTGCCCCTACACCATTCTCGAATGAAGAAATTACTAAAAGAACTTCAGCATATAATGTGTGTCTGACATTGTCATTGATGTTTAATCGAAGTATTTCTCTATATTCTTTTGCATTTTCACGAAATACGGCTTTATAGATATAATCGGTAATTTGAGCATATTTCATTGTTCTGTGCCCATCTACATAAGAGTTGATGGATTGTGTAAGGTTTTTGCGATAATTCTCTTCAGTTATGGCAGCAGGAATATAATTTATATCTCGACGATTGATATATTTGGTGCCTCCTCCGGTTCTTTCATTAATAGTAGCAATG
>CAYMAX010000127.1:0-1972 GCA_964388595.1 uncultured Muribaculaceae bacterium | reverse complement strand
GTTATACATTTTTAGAAAACGAAAATAGTTTCTTATACTTGATTTTTCTCTTAATCTTCTTTACTGGTGTTTCAAAAATACGCTGATTGTCTATATAGAACTTTTGAATCTTATCCGGTACAGGATATGGAATAATTTCCATATACATTGTCATTCGTCTTCCTTCTTTATATGCCTCTACTGCGTGACACAGAACCGCCCGAATAAACCATGTAAATCTATCTCTACGAATAAGCATCTTTTGATACTTTGGTGAAAAATAGGTCATGATGTATCGATAATTATTCCTGATCGAATAGGAAATAAGTCTTTCTGATGTTCTGTTCATGCTGGATACTCGATGAAATGCGGTAATTTCATCCGTAAATTCCACACGATATCCCAACGTCCAAATACGAATAGATAGATCATATTCATTTGCATACAGGAATAACTCTTCTCTGTAGCCGCCGAGTTTTTTCCATACTGATGTCCTTACTGCAGCTCCACAGCCCCAGAAATAGGTTGCATCACCGTTCTTCCAATCGTTTGTTACTGTCTCTCCTGTAGATGGCAGGACAATTTGAAACCCTAATGCCCCTAACTTTCCATCGTCTTCAAATCTCTTTTTTGCCTTTGCTACAGATTCATTCGTAACATGTGAATCATCATCCAAAATAATGAGAATATCAGAGTCAGACATCTCTGCTCCACGATTATATGCAGCGATTCCAACATTCTCTGTCAATCGTAGTGCCAGAACCTTTTTATACTGAGATTCATCGATATCAGCAGTGCCGTCCTTCGATCCATTGTCAACCCAGATGATTTTATTTACATCCTCATAGGAATCCATTAAATCCAAGTTATACTTCACTTCTTCTTTTCTATTGTATGATATAAATAAAATGTCTGCTTTCATAAGTTCTCATCCTCACATATTCTTAATCGCACTTTGGTGACTATTCTCCGGACTAATACATAATAGATAAGCGTTCAATAGGACTATTCATTAGCCAGCTCATTTTGCTCTTTCTCAAAGATACTTTCTATATACCTCTTGTATTCTCTTTCTGTAATTCTCCTTAGAATAATTCTTTACCCATTCATGACCGCTATTACCCATTTGATGTCCAAGCTCTCTATTCTTATAGAGCTGCAAAATAGCCTCTTCTATTGCCTCCCGATTGAATGCAGGGATTTCCAATCCATCAATCTCATTTCTTGCTATGGAACCAGCCATATCTGTGTAAATAACCGGCAGGGAGCATGCCATTGCCTCATAGATTACTCTTGCAGAGCCCTCAGCAAGAGAGGGTAGAATAAACGCAGTCGCATTTCTATAGTAATCGACTAATTCCGTTTGGGAGATATAAGAAATAATTCTGAAGCCTTTTCCATCATACTGATTCAGAAACACTTCGAATTCTTTTTCAACATGTCCGATCAATACCAACTCGGCATTATCGAGCTTCAAATGATTCCATGCATCGAGCAAATAGTGGCACCCTTTTCTAAAAGAAATCTCACCAACAAACAGAAGTTTGAATTCTTCACCATTCCTAACCCCGCTATCACCATCAAAAAGCTGCAAATCGACACCATATGGCACAATACATATCTTGCTTTCGTCCACTCCTTCTGCCACCAAGGACTTTCTTACCGTCTCAGTTGGCACAACAATACAATCTGCAAGCATATGCTCCTCATGGGTCTTATCCATAATAAAGCAGTCAGCATATTCTTTTTCGATTCCAAATTTACCATACTCCTGCTCAGACAACTGCTTCAAATAGGAAGCAGAAATGATGCCTCGATCACAGATAAATACGGCTCCTTCTTTTTTCATTCTTTTTGCGGTTTCCAGGCAAAACCCATCTTGAGAGTGAAAAATTCTGGCAAAATCCATTGTTTTATTTGTCCAGTCATCAAAGAGATCACATCTCATTCGTAGTGCCTGACCTTCAGATTCCACATGTAGCTTCTGAAGTGC
>CAYMAX010000126.1:0-1973 GCA_964388595.1 uncultured Muribaculaceae bacterium | reverse complement strand
TTGGCAGATCTATGAATCCTACTCCTCGACCCGTCCCAACATGCAGAGGCGTTATAGCCTCCAGCCAGTATATTTTGGTTGTCAAATATCACACCTCTTCACATATTTTATATTTCATCTCAATCAGCATAATCCCATATTCCCCAGATCGCAAGTCCAAATCCATCTCGCCGATCCTGATCGTCATCGCATACTGACCTCAGCCAGAGTTTTTTGACTATATCTTCTGCATCCCCTGATAAAACCTCAAAGAAATAGACAGAACCCGCAGGAACAAGCCTTCGAATGGGTTTTGGGCCTGGCCGAGGGCGTTCAAGACTCCAGCCGGAGATAGGCTTCCAGCGATCCATAGATGCCGATATCAATCTCAATTCCATATTAGCTCGATTTTCGAGAGGAGGGGAACCAACAAGCGAGCCACCATGGCAATTTATCCAACCTGGAAGCCAACCTTCAGAGAATATAGCAGGGGTCACCAATATCATACGAAGCAGTTGTCTACCTGTCTTCTCTTTTTGATCCTCAAGAGCCTTCTTAATCTCTTCCGGGAAGCTCCAAATCTTTTGCATCATATCATGCGCTTCGGTTTTCCAGTGAGCAAGTCGCCTCTCTCCTCCAAATGTGCCGAAGGAATTGATATTTTGCATTTTATCTCCAAGGATTTTCTCAGCTTCGCACCTTGCAGCAAGCTTTATTCCTTGAGGCTTTTCCTTTTGGGATAGATCCAGTCCCACGGTCATAAAAAGCATACCTTCGCCATCCGATTCATCAACTGAACCTAGCTCTGGAGAGATCTTAACATGAACTCTCGAATCTTTCGGTATAGATGGAAGAAAATCCGTGTGAGAGTTAGCCTTTTCAGGATCAGGCGGTGCCTGAAAATCTCTTCCAAAAGGATTCTTTAGCCACTGAATCATCATTTCAGCTGACCAGAATGAGGGTACAGGGGCTGGCTTGAAATCCTCTATATCCATAGGAAGCATTGCAGGAAGCAGATCTCTTTTTGGTGGTAGATCGCAGCCTTCACCCGAGTCATCCGTAGTTTTATTCAGCTTCATCGGTCTAATTGCAAATGCATCTCGCTTATTCCCCTCTTCTCGTACAATAAGATCCTTAGGAGCTGGAAAGAATAGCTTATCACTACACATAGGCAGAGGCCCAGAGATAGTAATTCTCTTTAAGTCCTCTAAAAATTTTCGCTCCCTAAAGTCTGTTCCCATCTCTTTTCCAATTATCGTTCTCAAAGAGCCTGCCAGGACCGATGGATAAGGCCAATTTAAGGAATGCATTCGCCTTTGTCCGAATCCAAATGGACGACCGTCTCTAGCAATTATCGGATCGTAGGGTGTTATTATCAGGTATGTCTCCATTATAAGACCACCTAATTGATTTCCTTTTCTTTTTGAATATTCCATTTCGCCTGCTTCATCGCAGATGCTATCTGTCGAGACAAAATAAGCTCATCCGATCTCATTTTGATCTTTTCATAAGAATCGACTCCGGCTAGTAGATCTCTGATATGATCTAATTTTAGAGCCTCAGAACTTGTGCTACCTGCCTTTTTGCGCTTTAGAAGTCTCCAACAGTCTGCAATAATGAGATTTTCAAGCTGAGCTTTAGTGGTTCCTTTCCAATCTCTGTAATCCTCTGCTAGCTCATGCATGTCGTAAGCAGCACCATCCGGCAGCATATCCATACAATGCATCTCCGCCCACTTGAGGAGACGCTTATCGAGGCTGATTTCCCCCTCAGGATCCCATCTTTCGCGAATCTTGATAGGTGTGCCACTTCGGGGATATAGATGGACTGCAAGGCCATCTCTTTCATCATTAGGTCCAGTTCCCTTCTTTGCCGCTTTTTCTGCTTCCCTCCCTGCGCTTAGCAGATCTTCCAGAGGTTCCATTGAGTGGCCAATGGCAATACCTACTGAAAGACTTGGTTTGATAGTCTTGTCTCCTTCATTGTAAGAGAAT
>CAYMAX010000125.1:0-2002 GCA_964388595.1 uncultured Muribaculaceae bacterium | reverse complement strand
CCTTGATAAAAGCAGTAATCATTTCCTCTGTAAACTTGCCAGTCACAACATTACGCATGGTCTGAAAGCACTGGTCGATGGCATCGTTCACAGCTTCCTCGCCATACTTCTCTTCCAACTTGTCGAACACCTCATAGCTGGCTGGCATGTTCTTGTCATACTCCTCTTGCAATTTCTTGCCGTTGGCAGCATTCTTCAAAAACTCCGACTGAGCCGATGCAATTTCGTCCGCATTGTCAGGGTCTGAATAGTAATCAATGGCATCCTCGCCATGTGTACGAATCAACTCAGCGTAAGGACTCTTGCCAGCCTTCATCGCTTGAAGGAAGGTAGCCGCCTCAGGGTCACTACCAAGCCAATCGCCCATCGCCTTTTCGTTATCCTTGTAACCCTGCAAAGCCTTCTGGTCGGCATCATAATCATCATTGATGGCTCCATAGATAGACTCATCATCCGCATACTCCGTATTAGGGTGACGGTTCTTCAAACGCTCCAAAACCAAGTCTCTCTTGGTCTTGGTTTCTTGCTGTTTTGCAGCACCAGCATTCTGCTCAATATTTGTATTATCGTCCATATATATATGTGTATATTTATAAATCAATGCCCAAAATTAATGCTTTTTCCCGATTTTCATCTTTTATCCGTTAATTTAGTATAATCGTATGCGACTAATTCAATACTTTTTTGTATATTTGCATGGTCAGATATGAAATATAAGGATTCACGATGCTATTTTATAGAGGAACGTGATGCTGATTTATTGAGGGCTTACAAAGAAATTATTAATGTAAGAGACAATATCAGACTCTCAGAGATTGAGGAAAAGCTATCCCAATCTCCGAGCAGAAGATTTTGGGTTTCAGAAGACCGTGCTTATATAGTCATATTAGACTTGCTGAAAGGAAAACCTCTTGATAACATGATTCCTACCAGAAAGGAAATGTATCAGGAGATTTTCAGACGATTCCAGATTCATAAGAGTAATGAGCCATATCTGAGTAATATGGATATTATAAAACGTGTATGTGCAGAAAAAGCACCCAGTTTCTATTTGACTCCTCAAAGCATACACGTAATTCTTAGCAGGGTGAGAAAGGAGGAGAAGCAAAGATGCTACGAGAGACGAAAGAGAAGATTGCGCTTTATGCTGGGTACATTATAATAATGTGTATCACTTTTCTTGGATATGATGGCATGGGTCTCTTTGACGATTGTTCTATTCAGAACCGACTAAGCTACCCTTTCTTCCATCAGAACATCTTTCATGCAGCCATCAACCTCTATGTGTTCCATCAATGCTACCGAGCCATCCCTTGTGGAATCGGTCACTTGGTGGCATTCTATCTCATAGCCATCAGCTATCCATTCACATCATCCGTTCCAATCATCGGTCTCAGCGGATTTATCTATGCTTACATGGGCTTTATCGCCACATACGTGGAGAATAAGGTAAGATACAATCTCACCATTCTCCTATATATCTGTGTTGGAATCTTCTTCCCTTGCATGGCAGTTGGAGTCCACATCTATTGCTATGTACTTGGTCTGTTGTGGGGTTATTTAAATGCACCGCTATGCCAAGACAAGTAACCGCCAAACTGACTGATGCTGTAGACAAACACGTATTGGGCATCCTGAAAGAGAACGAGAAACGCATCAAGGAAATCAACACACCATTCAATCCCATCAAGGGTGAAGGTTGTGGAGATAAGCGATTCCTGCTCTTCCTTCCTGATTTCCCGATTCAGAGACAGCAGCTTCCAGTTTCAATGAAGAAGATTCCTATCGTCAAGATGCTCATCGAATTTGGTAGCTGCAAGGCGGTAATCGAGGAACTGCACAAGGATATAGACGAACCATACGACCTAGAAGAAGAGATAGAGCAACTGGTCGAGCAGTTCACTCGCATCAGAATGAAACATGACCCTTTCTTCTTCTTTGCGACATTCATCTATATCAAACCGAAAGGTGGAGGTCTCCCCTTCCGTTTTGTGCTCAGAAG
>CAYMAX010000124.1:0-2017 GCA_964388595.1 uncultured Muribaculaceae bacterium | reverse complement strand
CGCCATTTTTCAAGTGAAATATCAACATGGCCACCTTTGGGGAAAATCCAGTCGCCAACATAATACCTGTCCCTTTGGAATGTCTGGTGCCACCCGATGTCTAAGTCGAAAACATCCAATGGAAGCCATTTAGAGAAACTGATACCGATAATAGGATTGATGTGGATAAGATCGACTACATAATCGCGAGGACCTAATGTCTGGAGACGTTCACTTACGGAGTAGTGGTTGAGATATGCTCCATAACCGAGATGAAACCAACCGAATTGATATTTGGAAGCAGAGTACACGGCAAAAATCTCTCTACTGTCGTGAGAGAACATACTTAACCAGTCGAAAATCACTTCCGAATAGCCCCTGTCGTTCTTATATTGAAACATGGCACCTTCGAAGTTGGTATCATAGTAATAGATATCGTCACAGAAAATGGCGTGAGAGTAACCACCTATGAGCTTGGCTGTAGGGTAAATACCTGCATAGACCTTATAATGAGGAGAATCGTACTTATAATAAAAAATCAAATCAGCCTTATATTTGGTCTCATTGCTTCCAAAATTGCGCATAAGATCACCGCCTAACATAAAAGAGTGGTTCTCGGCGAAATTGATACCAATCTGAGGCATAACAAAAGCACCAAAGAGAGTCTTGGAAGGAGAAAGTTGAAGATTCTGATATTCTCTATTGTCCAATTTGACATCAAACTTGAGCTCCCACACAAACTTCTGACCAAAGCATGAAAAAGAGAGAAGCATCAAGACAATAATTGTAAGAAAAGATCGTCGTATCATAGAGTCGGTTTTAATTCAACGAAGGTAATATATTTTTTTTACCTTTGCGTTATGAATTTGGCAATTATCCCTACCTACAACGAAAAAGAAAATATCGAGAAGATGATTCGCAAGATTTTTTCTCTCGAAGTCTGCTTTCATATTCTTGTGGTCGATGATGGATCTCCTGACGGCACAGGAGAGATAGTCAAATCTTTGCAAAATCTTTTTCCAGACTCTTTGTTTCTCATTGAGAGAGAAGGTAAATCTGGCCTTGGCACTGCATATAAAGCAGGTTTCAGATGGGCCATCGAGAGAAAATACGATCTGATTTTTGAGATTGATGCCGACTTTTCGCACAATCCGGATGACCTTCTAAAACTTTACGCCGCCTGCCACGACGAAGGTGCCGATATGTCTATCGGTTCTCGTTACTGCAAGGGCATTTCTGTTCGCAACTGGCCTATGTCAAGGATTATCATATCTTACGGCGCTTCCTTGTATGTTCGTACTATGTTGGGAATGAAAATATACGACAGCACTGCCGGTTTTGTCTGCTATTCTCGTAAAGTGCTTGAATCCATCGACTTAGATGACATAGAGATGAAAGGCTACGGCTTCCAGATAGAGATGAAATATTACGCATACAGGCTGCATTTTAATATTCAGGAAGTTCCCATCGTCTTCGTAGACAGAGTCGAAGGGGTTTCCAAAATGAATAGTTCTATTTTTGGAGAGGCATTTTGGGGAGTAATGAGATTAAGATTCCGGCACATTAGAAATGTCAAATCATAGATGTCAACACTTATTAAAGACGCATTGATAATTAACGAAGGGCTATCTTTCAAAGGTAGCCTTTTGATTGATGGAGATGTGATAGACAAAATTTATAAAGAGAACGAGCCTGTCATTTGCCCAAATGTTGATAATATACAAGTCATTAACGCTGATGGGATGATATTAATCCCGGGTGTCATAGACGATCAGGTTCATTTCAGAGAGCCCGGGGATGGTACTAAGGGAGATATCTCTTCAGAGAGTGCGGCAGCTGTCCTGGGAGGCGTTACATCGTATATGGATATGCCAAATAATATCCCTCCAGCTTGTTCAGTAGATGCCCTCGAACAAAAATATACCATTGCCTCCAAACGTTCCAGCGCCAATTATTCCTTCTATCTTGGAGCCACTAACGATAATATTGAAGAGATATTGAAAATTGACCCAGGCAAGGTGTGTGGAGTAAAAGTTTT
>CAYMAX010000123.1:0-2026 GCA_964388595.1 uncultured Muribaculaceae bacterium | reverse complement strand
CGAATGCGCTTTTTTCGGCACCCAAGACTTTTTGCAATCTTGCGATTTCCTCAATTCTGTTTACAAATTTCATACATTTTCATTTATTATGCAATACAAACATAATGTTTGTTATGCATAATTACAAATAATATTTAAAATCAGCTTCCTGAAAAACCACGAATTACTACTTCTTCTTTAATCAGAGGATTACATTGGGGCAAGCGTTTGCAGTTAAAGACATTTGGATACCAACCTAAATAGATATACTCTGACGATTAACCATTAATCACATCAGAAAATCTCTCGACTTCAGCCATCAGTTTCTCCGGATTCTGAGATTTCAGTTTCTGGAGGTTCTGAAGTTTCCACTTGACAGAAGGGTAATCCTTAAAATACGGGAAGTCGAAGTTATCCCAGTCAGGCTCAGCACTTTCAAAACTCAACAGGAATGACTTGTCTTCCGGTGTCACAAGGACATTGACATCTTTAATCAGTTTCTCTCTTGTCTGCTCAAACTCTTCGTATGTGAACGGAATATCAGTCATACCCTCGAACTGATTGGTTAGGGCATCGTGCTGGTCAATAAGGCTTGGAGCAAAAGATTCGCGGATTGGTCTGTCACTGCCGAGAAGGCAGAATAACAGCCCTTCTCTCGTCTCGGAAAGTGGATATTCCATATGCTTCACGTCGAACAGATCTCTCGGATGCTGGCGTGAAAGAGCTGCGGCAATCTTTCCACCATAGAGCAAGGTCATAGGTACAATGTCAGTTTCGCAGTAAAGACCGAATTCTTCCTGGGCCTTATCGCAAACCGACTTTCTGATGACATCACCGCCGATAATACCCCTCTTGGTATGGTTGACCTCAACCTTGATCTGCCGGCCCTGGTATTCGCAGAGCAGTTTACAGATGTCCGGTTTCTCAACTATGTGCATACCGCGAAACGCCTTCTTGGCTTTGGCGGCAATGGAACTCAAATGCACATTGATACGAGCAAGACTTGAGTTGCGGTCTTCAAACGGAATGTAGGTCAAATCGATATCTACCGAACATCGCGGCAGGTTACGCACAAACAGATTGATTGCAGAACCTCCGTGCACTGCAAATACTCCTTCTTCTGTCACAATTGGAATCATTCTCAGGAGAATTTCCACCTTCTTTGAATACTCACTATTCATAATCTGCCAATTCTGTTGGTATCGTTATTCCATATTTTCCGATATACCTTCCCCCTTCAGTTACCATACGGTCCCCTTTACCCAAATCTATTTTTGACATATCAAGGGCCTTGAACCATTGATGTTCGGACTTATCCGCCATATAGAGGAATAGACGTTTTACTTTTATTGATGAACATTCCTCAAGCAATTGCTGTACAAGCTTCGGGCGCAAGGTAGTGAGCATCTCCATCACATAATATACATCCATCAGTGAGAAGCTTGACGGCGCAAGATGCAGGCATTCCATAAAAGCACGCTCCGGCCCAGATATCAAGAGTTGATGACCTCGATATTCATACTTCTCCAACCCCGTATCTACCTTGAATATCGATGTGGTGAAGTACTTTATAGTCATATCCCATTCAACTGAAAGCATCCAGCCCGGCAGTCGCTTCTCGTTGGACATGAACAAGAAAGCCTGTGGCTTTCCCATTGCTACGAAATGAGAGTAACCTCGCAAGTCCAATGCAGAAGAAGCACCGATATGGCAGTTTCTATCGAGTTGAACATTGAATGATCCTACAGCGCCATATAGTGTTGGATTGGTTCCTGCTATCTTGTAAACGCCTTTTGCAATTCTTTCCAGCCAGCCACTGCGGACATACAAGGTCTGCTCCTTTCGGTCCATTCCATGAGAGGATAGAAAAGAGGAGAAAAGCACCGAGTCTTGTGGCACCAGATTGAGTATTTCTTTAATTTTAGTCGCCATAGCGGTAATAATTACCGCAAATATAAACAAAAATAAAGAAAAGGGCCAATAATATCAGATAATAGAAACAATTATTCTAACCTTTATTCGTTTTGCAATTCGAAATCTTCTTTGA
>CAYMAX010000122.1:0-2084 GCA_964388595.1 uncultured Muribaculaceae bacterium | reverse complement strand
TTATGAGGAAAAGGACTGTAATTACTTGAATTGCAGGATGAAAGAATCATTACTATTTTCCCATGCACCAGATAAGGTGAAACAGAATGCAATATCGTTCATCCCATCCAAAATTCGGATGCCTTCAGCAGTTTCTGTGATAAGAGATGGCACTAAATCTATTCGAGAATATAAGGCCATAGCTTTTCCCAGGCCCGGATACTATTTTAGCAGAAAGGCAGGTTTTGATCCTTTTGCCTTTACTCATGGCGGCATCTCTCTCCAAGAGATGATCATACATATGGTTGTACTTCAGGTAAAATCGTCTGAAACGGAAGCTCTCCAGATAGGCCAGGTCCGGGGTCCAAATGAGATCTTAGAGGATGAGGAGCTGGAGCTGAGGATGCCCTTTACCTGGACTGCCAACTCCAAGGGCACCCAGGAGATGAGGATCGACATTGAGGCAAGCTACAGCTACCTGAGCAAACAATTCTCTCTGCCTGCAAAGATGATATTTTTAACCTCATCGTCATGTGAAGAGGCAGCCTATAGGTTCGTGCCGGACCTGACATCCCTGCCTCCAGATGAGCGTCGCAAGGGTTTCGTCAAGATAACATTGACCGCCCTCGTAAGCTATCGAGAGGGTAGAAAGTCTATTAAGAGGTCCAGATCACAGATCTTCACTGTCAGGCTCAATTCCGAGAGAGTTGTGCGCTTAGTCGGCAACCTGGGAAATATCCTGGGCATGATGCCAAAGGGCATGAGGTAGGATGGCATGAACAATAAGCTCAAGGAGATCTTCAAGGGGAAAGTAGTCAACAAATCCCACACACTAAATACGGGCGTAGATGAGTTTCCCCGATATGTTCTGGAGTATCTTATAGACAATTTTTGCTCCGAGGAAAGCTTCCAAAATGATATGGCTTTGGTGATCAAGAGGCTCAAGGAGAACTTCGTCCATGGCGCTGAGGCAGAGAAGGTCAGGCATTTTATAAAGCAGAACCGCCACCATACTCTAATAGCCAACATGGAGGCTCGGCTGGTCGAGACAGAGGATAAGTACTGGGCATCTATACCTGCTATCAATGAGAGCTTTGTCAATATTCCCGAAAACATTATCAACCAGTATCCTATGCTCTTATCAGGAGGTATGTGGGGCACCATAGAGCTTACCTACGATGAGACTGAGATCCATAACAAGAAAATCCGTCCCTTCAAGATCGTACAGTTCACTCCTTTCCAGGTCAGCATCATAAATCAAGAGGATTACATCGATAAGCGTTCCAGATTCACGACGGATGAGTGGATAGACATATTGATAAACTCATGCGGTCTGGACCCTGATAAGCTGACCCGCCGACAGAAGCTGCTCTACCTTTGCCGATGCATCCCTCTTGTCGAGACAAATGTAAATATAGTCGAGTTGGGCCCGCGAGAGACCGGAAAGACCTATCTCTACAGGAATATCTCCTATTATGCCCATGTTTTATCCGGCGGCAAGGCCACACCTTCCCAACTCTTTATCAACCTCAACACTGGCAAGATAGGGATTGTCGGAACCAGGGATTGCGTAGTCTTTGACGAGATAGCCAATACAGACTTCACAGATACCAAGTCTTTTGTAAGCATCATGCAGGCTTATATGCAGGACGCCAAGTTCAGTCGCGGAAAGAAAGAGCTATTGGCCTTCGGAAGCCTCGTATTCGTAGGAAATTTAGATGTTCAGGGCAAACTGCCTCACGAAAAGTATTATCATCTTTTTGAACCTCTTCCGGACTTTCTTCAGGTCACCGCTTTCTTGGACAGGATTCATGGTTATTTGCCAGGATGGGAGATCCCTAAGCTCACTCCGCTTAGCTATGCCAGGGATTATGGATTTATCACCGACTATTTCTGTGAGATCCTGCATGAATTACGGCGAGCGGATCCAATCGGTGCGGTAAGATCCCGTTTTGAGTTGATAGATACCGCAGGAACCGTGCGTGGCGTCACCGGACGTGATCAGCGTGCTGTAATGAAACTGGCATCTGGAATTATGAAGCTCATTTATCCGGATGGCAAAATAACAGATGAAGAACTGGGGGAGCTTCTCACTATCGCATGCG
>CAYMAX010000121.1:0-2087 GCA_964388595.1 uncultured Muribaculaceae bacterium | reverse complement strand
TAAGACACGGAGCACATCGTCCAGGGGATGAGGCAGATTATTATAGGAGCCTAGGAAGACGAGAAGGAGAGCCATACGCCCCATATGATCACCCAGCCTATGAGCATGAAGACAGCCGGCTAGAAAGCTCTACGCCACCGCCCGAATTACCCTCCAGTATTGAAGAATCCACCAAGAGAGAGAAGGAAGAAGTAGCTTCATATATAAAGAGTTTGCCTGATGAATATAAAGACATTGTTGATTCTTATTCCAGTAGTCTACCTCCAATGTCAGAAAAATGCCGAGTTGCCATATGCGTGCCAGCCGCTTATTCCGAATATCGTGTGATTTATGGCTATTTAGAATCTCTATTAAATCAGGCAGATATAGAAGGTAATACCCTAGACCCCGAAACATTCGAAGTAAATATTTTCGTCAATGGCCAACAAGCCAACGAGGACGATATAAGACAAACTGTTTCAGAAATCGTTAGATTTAAATCTGAGCATCCAGAGATGAGAGTAAATGTAATCTCTAAATCATATCCCGAAAAACAAAACATAGGCTTGCTCAGAAAGATTATTACCGACACCGCACTAAAAAGAGCAAACGAAAGAAGTACTAGAAGTGGCGAACTTTATCTAGTCTCGCACGATGCTGATATCCGCATCCAAGATAAAGATTATATCGCAAAAATTATTGATCGTTTAGATTCTGATCTTGGCACTCAAATGTTATCAGGCGAAGTAGACTACAGCGACGAGGATAAAAAGTTATACCCATTTATCTGGACCGCAAGAAGGTTGTGGCAATTTATTGACACCATAAGACAGGGGGAAAATTATGCAAATACACCAAGGAAAGCCGTAGGCGCAAATAGCATTATTAGATCCAGTGCCTATGCAAATGAAAAAGTTAACGGATTTATGATGAAAGACGCTTTAGCAGAAGACATATCTTTAGGTAATAGAATCTATCGGCATTTTGGCAAGAAGGCTTCCAATGGTAATAATACAATTGCTAACTTTCGACCCAGGGCTTTAATCTCTATGAGAAGAGATATTAACTCTTTAGAACAAGAGAAACCGATTGTCGGAGGCTACGAAGACTTTGTGGGCAATGACGCTGTTAGAGAAGATATTCCCGAAAACAACACCCCACAAGATATTACTCCTGAAAATCATGATGTTTTTGAAAATTTTCTGAACCGTGAACTTTCCGCGCAATTTAACGACCTTTTTATGAGAAACTTCTGGCAACTCTTTGACCAAGACTCCAGAGTAATAGAAGCAAGAAGAAACAATAACAAGGCGGAAGTCGACAGATTGGCAGATAGACTCCGAACATCAGAAGTCGGTAGACAGGCTTTACAAACCACCGAGAAGATTTTCAATAAAGCCACATCATATTTAGGCACAGAAATTAGAGTTTCGATTTCGGGCCAGAGGTACCGCGTAGAAGCCACTAATTGGGACAAGCTCAGAGAAGAGCTTGAAAGAAAAACCGCGTAATATTATTTCTTAAATAGCTATAAAAAAAAAGACGCTTAATAGTGTCTTTTTTTGTATAAAATCAAAATAACTTTATGAGCCCTGTTTCAGCCTGTCAATTCCCTCTCTTGCTTCAATATTATCATCTTGAATATCTAAGGCAACGCGATAATATCTTTCTGCTTCACTTCTATTACCCATTTTTTCAAAAACTGTTGCTATTCGGGAATTCCACCAAGTATTTTGAGACAAATCACTACTAACTTCTCGTAGGGAATCTAAAGACAATTCAAAGTCTCCAAGCCTTTCCAGACAAACGGCCCTGTCAAAAATTAGCCACGGATCTGCAGATTCAAGACCCCCCGCGTTTATTATGGCGATATTCAATCGCTCTAAGGCCATGCGAGTTTTCCCTGATTTCATTAATGACCTCGCCTTTTCAGCTATCTCTTCACTATCCCATTTTATTAATTCTGCATCTTCGTTTTCAGACACATCAAGAGCATGCCAGTAGTGCCACTCGGAGCTTTCATAATCGCCGATTATTGCATAGGCTTTTGCTAAGGTGCTGTTAATCCAACTATTTTCTTCCTCTCTTGATAAATATTCTAAAGATGA
>CAYMAX010000120.1:0-2090 GCA_964388595.1 uncultured Muribaculaceae bacterium | reverse complement strand
ACAGCAAGCAAAGCCTGCATAGACCTGGCCAGGATTTGGCGGTCGCGAAGAGACCAGAGAAATAGCTATGTAGCTGCCTCAAACCAGGTCTTTGCAGATCTCTGTCTCTCCAAAATATTGTTCAACCTGGATCAGATCTTAAACGTCGAGACCTTCCTTGAGACTGAACGAGCTCTACAGAGCATAGTCGAAGATGCACTCGCTAAAGAGACCAGAGCAGACCTCGTTGATATGGCTGAACAGCACCAATCTGGATTCTGGTCGGAGCAACCAGTAATACAAGCGCGCTGGAGCTTGATCGCCGTGGCTGGCTGGGTTCTCCTTGAGGCTGACAGAGTGGAAAAGGAGTTGCGCTCCTGCCAGGAGAGCGCCAAATCCATTTTTGATTCTTATATCTCCGGACAGCACCCCTGGCTGCTGCTGGATTCCTCCTACCGCAACATGGAGAAGAGATATCACGATATCGACCAGGAGATAGGAGACAACCTGGAACTCCTCATCATTAGAGCCCGGCAGAGATACATGGAAGCCACCTCAAAGATGCTGGAGTGTTTCCTCCGCTCTTTCCAACAAGTTGGCTTCCGGATCCCGGGAGCCCCCCGCCAAACGGAAATATTCGATAAGTATGTGAAACCAACTCTGTCGGATGGCAAGACGGCCTATATATGGGCCGATGCTTTGAGGTTTGAAATGGCCAAAGAACTGCTCTTGGCCTTAAATTCGGAATTTAAGGGCGAGCTAAAACCCGCGATAGCGTCCGCACCTACCATCACTGAAATTGGCATGGCTTCCTTGCTCCCAGGAGCCTCTGCAGGCCTTGTGATAAAAGCAGCGGAGGGCAAACTTGCTCTGCAGATCGATGGGACAATACTCCGAGATAGAGCTGATAGAGTACGATTCCTCAAAGATAAAACCGGAGCAAAGTTCTTCGAGGGAGACTTAGATAGCCTGCTTCCCAAGCCGGTAAGGGCCATATCCAAGGCCATCCAGGACGCAGATCTAATTCTTATTACCTCTCAAGAGATCGACAACCTCTGCGAGAGTGACAATCTCTCGTTTGCCCGAACCTTCATGAACGAGCTTCTCTCGCGACTGCAAAAAGCCATCCGCAACCTCACCAGACTGGGCGTGAAGAAGATAATAGTAACTGCTGACCATGGCTATCTTTTTGGCGAGGAGTTGGGCGTTGACATGAGCATCGATCCTCCGGGAGGAGATACTGCAGATCTGCACAGAAGGGTTTGGATAGGCCGGGGTGGAGCCTCAGGCCAAGCCTACCTTCGCGCCAGAATATCCGATCTGGGACTGGGTGGAGATCTGGAGATGGCGACTCCCTGGGGCCTGGCCTGTTTCAGGGCCAAGAGTAAATCCAAGGCATATTTCCATGGAGGCCTCTCTCCTCAAGAGCTGATCATTCCCGTTCTTACTCTGATACCGATTTCCGCAGAAAAGAAATCCGGTGAAGGTGTCATCTGGTCCATCGACTATGGTGAAAGGAAATTGACCACCAGATATTTCTCGGTGAATTTATCCGCTAAGGCGAGTCATAGCTTATCGAGCATAAAGCCTCACCGAATCAGGCTGGAGCTTAGGGAGAACGATGTCTGCATATCTAAGGCCATTTCAGCATCTTATGGTTTCGAAGACGCAACATTGGAGATACAAATGAAGAATGCGGAAAAGGAGCCATGGACAATGGAGCCGAACACCATAACCTTGCAGATCACGAGAGACCTCTCTGAAAAGAAAGTAAGCCTTCATCTGCTCGACGCACTTACTGAAATAGAATTAGCACCACCAAAGACAATCGATGTATCAATGCTAAAATACTGAGATTGTAGATCCAAAGCCAACAAAATAGAAGCAATATCAAGGAGACAATCATGCCTGAACTCGATCAAAAGGTAACTTCCGTCTTCGCAGGGAGGGTGGTTCGCAAAGACTTAGTTAGGAAAGTAAAGGTCGGGGCCAACGTCCCTGTCTTTGTATTAGAGTATCTCTTGGGCAAGTATTGTGCTACCGATGATCAGGCAACGAAGGAAGCAGGACTGAAGGTGGTCCATTCCACCCTTGCAGACAATTTTGTCCGT
>CAYMAX010000119.1:0-2122 GCA_964388595.1 uncultured Muribaculaceae bacterium | reverse complement strand
TGCCTCTTTTTTGAAGATATCGGCAGCCGTCTCGGTATGGATATCTCGACCAGAGATAAAGGACTCTATCATCTCCTTATCCTCCGCCAAACAGGCCACTATGCGTAGCTCAATTTGGGAGTAATCAGCCGAAATCAATACATTGCCCGGCGAAGCTACAAAGGCGCGCCGTATATCCTCACCGTAGCGACCTTTAATGGGAATATTCTGCAAATTCGGGTCATTGGAGGAGATGCGTCCGGTTGCCACATCTTGAGCGTAGTGAGTGTGAAGCCGAGAATTCTCATCCACCATTTTGGGTAAAGGTAACAAATAGGTGGATATTAGTTTTGATAGCTCCCGGTACTCCAGTATTGGCGCAATAATCTGGTGCTTATCTTTAATTTTATTTAGTTCGCTTGCAGCAGTTGATGGCCCACTTTTGGTCCTCTTGAGCCCCTCGGCAGGCAGTTTAAGCTTATCGAATATCACTTTAGCCATTTGGCTAGGTGAATCGATATTGAAATCCTCTCCAGCAAGTTCGAGTACTTGAGCTTTTAGCTTTAAACTTTCAGCGGTCAACTTTGTTTCTAGATTTTCCAATTTCTCGATGTCTAGCTTGATTCCAGTCTCTTCCATATCACGCAAAACCGGCTCGACTTGTCGAGATATCTCCTCTGCGCTTATAGCCGGCAACTTAACGCCTTTTTCTTTAAGATGATCCCACATATAATTTTCAGCAAGCTATTAAGCGAACATCTTTTCTTCTTGCAATTTTTCGAATTTCTCTAGCCCTTGAGCAATTTTACTGATTCCTTTTTGGAACTTATTAATTTGTCTCTCTCTATCTTTTATTACACCCTCCCACTTCTCTACATTAACGCCTTTAAGATATTCATAAATTGCAAGATTAGCAATTTGCCGTCTCAGTTCTTCAATCTCTTTCCTAACCTGTTCAGGGTCTCTCGGTGTCTCGGGTTGTTTGGAACTTTGCGAATCTCGCCCCCCGAATAAACGCCCCAATACATTCTTTTTAGGTACTGGTTTAGTTTGTGTCTGCGCATCTTCCGGTTGCTTCGACAACTGATCAATTCGATCTTTCATTCCAGAATAAGAATCTAGCTCCCTCCTGTATTTGTTAACATCAAGACCCAACTTTGTAATTTGATCCTCATAATATTTCATCTGTTGCGTCGCGATTTCGGTTACTGAATCTTCCACCCTCTGGCGATCGTACTCGAATGTTTCGGTTAGATACTTTTTCTGCTCTTCGGTGGCATCTTTGGGGATCAAAGGTGAAAATTCTTGACCCGGCTTAATCTCCGGCCAAGAGCTAGAGCCCCTATCATCCCGAACCTGTTCAGTTAATTCTTCACTCCAACTCACAATTCCCTGTGCCAATTCCGGCTCGATCTGCCCCAGCAATTCATAATACAATCCGGCAAGATTTATCAGTCTTCTGGCTTTTATCGCCATATCCTTTCCCCCAATGAGATCGAGCTTTTCCAATACAGATACATGTGGCGGTCTCGTAGTTCCCCTTTCAAGCCCCACAATTCCGCCCAAAACTGCTCCAGCTGCCCCGTATTGTCTCTCTTTTGAATATCCATCTCTGACTCCAATCGCTACCGTAGCTTCTCCTCTATCCCATAAAACGCCCTCATTTAACTCGTGAAAGCCGACCCCAAATCTCTCAATCTCTTCGTCGCTCTGTGCTAAAATATTCAAAAATATTTTAGTTAGTTCGTTTAAATAAGCTGTTGATGCATTTTTATACTCTCTGAATTCTCGCCCCCCCTTTACAGCCTCACGGCCTCTATTTAGCAATTGCCTAACTATAGGTTCTGCCATCGTTCTCAAATCATTATCATGCCTCTCTAACCTCTGACAATCTTCCCTGGCTTCTTCTGAAAGTTTAAGTCTCTCCCTTACCGGCTTTACACCCTGTTCCCTTAGCTCGGTAATTTGTCTTTCAAATTCTTTTTCATGAATCTGTCTCTCTTCGGCACCTCCCTCATCTTCTTGCATCGATTTGATCACTGTTTGCAGTTCTTGAATTTCTTGTTCCAACTTGTGCCGAAAATCTTGTTTACCTTCCGGCAAATTGCCTAGACTCTCTTCGAGTTGCCTTAACTCTTCTTCC
>CAYMAX010000118.1:0-2126 GCA_964388595.1 uncultured Muribaculaceae bacterium | reverse complement strand
GAGAACTCACAGAGGACTCGACCATTCTATTACCCACAAGAAACAGCGAGGAACCTTAAGTTTCTGCACAGTTCGCCCAGGCTGGCCTGCTTTCACCTTCCTTTTTTCTCTCTGAATCAAAAGAAACCGTATCAACAGGTTCCTTTTTTCCCACCTTTCTTTTTTCCTACTCCTTCACCCGAAGCTTTTCCCTCGCCTTGCCCACTCCCGTCTCTTGCTCCTTTTGAGTCATTCCTTGGTCCTTTTCCGTCTTTCTTTGGCATTGTTATTTCCTCCTTTTCTTCTTTGATTTCTTTTACTTATCACTTCGGTATAGATTTTTATTCATTGGTGGCAAATTTTACAGTCATGGATGTACTATCCTTGTGCATGCATTTTTTCCCACGTGTTCATGATCCTTGCACTTAAGATGCGTGCATTCATGATCTATAGCCATGTCGCTTTCGGCTTCCCCTTTTTCTCTGAATCAAAAGAAACCGTATCAACAGGTTCCCTTTCTCACTTTGCTCCCACAGTTTGGGCAAAAGTTTTTGTTATCGGTCATGATGTCGTGGTCTCCAGAAACGCTACCAGCCCTTAGCTCTGGCCTCTTCCTGGCTTGGTAGCAAGCTCAGTGCATCCCGAGTCGTTCCTTTATCGCTTTGACATCGGCCTGTACTTGCCTGAAATGCATCCCGTATCCAGGTTGGATATCTTCCCTCATACGTCTTCAGGAAGGCTTTAATTCTAGCCTCATCTCCTTTTACCAGGGCAATTACCTCTTGTTGGCCGCCCTCTTTCCAGTTGTATGTAGAGAGGCCGGGTAGGGCCATGTTCATGGCATGTTTAAGCAAAAATACACGATAGCCTACATCATAGACTTTGGGGCCGATAATCTTGATTTTAAGCTTCATGGTCATCTTAATATGGATTGGCAAGCTATTTGGTTGTTTCCTCGATTGTGGCAATGTGTGTAGTCCTGAAATTATTTCGCGTCCGTCCTGGTTTTATAGTTTTTGAATTATTCATACATGTTAATATAAAATTGGTGTGCGACAATGTTCTTACATTTGACACTGTCTCAAATGCTAGTGAAAAATGAGTTTTCAATGCTTTACTCTTTTAATTAATTGATCTTATTCGATATAATCATAATAATCATATCTATTGTCATAACAATTTCGCCTATATTATTCTATTATGTTATTAAATAAAAATAGTACTAGAAAAATTAGATTAAAGTAAAACTTATTTTTTTGCAGATCCAATGAAATGACCTTTTAGCGAAGTTATGACGGATCTGAGTGAAATGCCAACTCAGGGAGGGAATCACATGAAAAGAGAATTCAAGATATCAGTAGTATCCGAGCTTGAGTCCGGCAAACCTCAGATCGCCACCGAGCACGGCATCCATTCAAGTATTCCCTACCAGTGGCAATATGAGCTGGCCGAGAATCCCGAGAGAGCGAACAGCTTCAATGGCGACCGGTGCAAGTACGAGGCCAGGATCGCCCAAGCTTTGGAGGCTGGCAGTGCAGGCTCATGTCGAGAATGAGCTTGGCAGACCAAAGGGGCAGTCCCAACCTGCGATAGGGGCATCGAGATCGTTCTGATCAGGCCTCGTACTGGCTGGACAGAGGCGGCGCACTAAACGAACTCGATCGCAGGGACGAAGCCAATGCTTCCTTCGCCAAAGCTTTCGGCAGAGTTAAGCTGCAGGCTCCTCAAATTTTTTATTGAGAGAAATGATGATACATAATATCGAAAGGTTCATATATTATCATAACCCTATGAAAAATAGAGCCAGGGAAAGCGGCGTTTAACAATTTGGTGGGATGTAATGATTGAGAAGACAGAGCTGGCACACATTCTAATTTTAGAGGAACCAAACGCTGTTGTCACGGGAAAGACAAAATCCAACGTCTGTAGCATTTTTATTGGGCGCATCTCAAGGGGATGATGAGTACAATGGCTTTATCGCCTGCTGAGGAGCAATACTCCGAAATATGCATAAATCCCATTGCTCTTCAAAAGAGACTGATTCAGGAGCTTCTTAATCTTAGAGAAGAGAGACAGCAGTTGCTGGCAAAGTTAAAAGACCTGGGCGGCACTCCGGAACCCGGCCGCAATCTTGTTGGTTCTGTTAA
>CAYMAX010000117.1:0-2232 GCA_964388595.1 uncultured Muribaculaceae bacterium | reverse complement strand
GAGACGGTGTATGATCCAGCTTGTGGTACCGGCGGGATGCTTATAGAAGCTATCAGGTATATGAAGAATGATAAATTGACTTATGGGCGAATCTATGGTCAGGAAAAAAACCTCTCAACTTCCTCAATTGCTCGTATGAACTTATTCTTGCATGGAGCCAAAGATTTCAAAGTGACGCAAGGGGACACACTCCGGTCTCCGAATTATCAAGAACGGGGCGCACTCAAAACCTTTGACTGTGTTGTTGCTAATCCGCCATTCTCATTGAAGAATTGGGGTGCTAGCCAATTCAGTTCTGATATATATGGACGAAACCTATGGGGTTGTCCTTCAAATTCCAATGGCGATTTTGCTTGGCTACAGCATATGGTTAAATCGATGAATCCCAGAAGTGGTCGTTGCGCAGTGATTCTGCCACAAGGGGTGTTATTTCGTGTGGGTAAAGAAGGAGACATCCGCAAACGATTGGTCGAATCAGACAAGTTGGAATGCATTATCACCTTGGCAAGTGGGATTTTCTATTCCACTGGGGTTTCTGCTTGTATCCTGTTTCTTAATAATAATAAAAAACCGGATCGTCGAGGTCAGATTTGTATGATAGATGCATCGAATATTTATACTCCTCAACGGGCACAAAATATCATGACTGAAAAGGATGTTAATAGAGTATTCAATCTCTATAGTGATTATTCAAATGTGGTTGAGAAGGTCAGGATAGCTACAATTGCAGAAATAAGGGACAAAGAATATTCCTTGGCTATCAGTAACTATATAGAAAAGAAACAATTTGAAACAATCTCTCCTGATGAGGTTCGCCGTCAATATTTTGAAGCTTTTGAAGAGATGGTTGCTGCTGAAGAAAAGTTAAGAAACCTTCTAATTGAAGGAGGTTATGTAAATGAGTAGACGAATTAGAATCGATGAACTTCAGAGCTATTTATGGAATTCAGCGGTATTGCTTCGTACCAGTATCGACGCCGGTGCTTACAAGCAGTATATATTTCCGCTTCTTTTTTTTAAACGGATTTGTGATGTGTATGATGAGGAGTGTCAACAAGTACTTGAAGAATATGGTGATGAGGAAGCCTTGGAATTCGAAGAGAACCATCGGTTCCGTGTGCCAAGAGGAGCTCATTGGAATGACGTACGTTCCGTATCTGAGAATGTAGGCGTTGCCATCGTGAATGCATTTCGCAAAATCGAAAACGCCAACTCAGAAAAGTTGCAGGGGATTTTTGGTGATGCGGCATGGACAAATAAAAACCGACTACCAGACCGTTTATTGAAAGAACTCATTGAGCATTTCAGCACAAAGACCCTATCAGTTAAAAATTGTCCTGAAGATGAATTGGGACAAGGGTATGAATATCTGATTAAAAAATTTGCTGATGATAGTGGGCATACAGCTCAAGAATTCTATACAAACCGAACTGTAGTTCATCTCATGACGGAGATGCTCAAACCAGAACCGGGTGAATCAATCTATGACCCTACCTGTGGTAGTGCGGGTATGTTGATTTCAGCTATAGCTTATCTTAAACAAGAAAAGAAAGAATGGCGTAACGTTGCGATTTTTGGCCAGGAAATAAATTCTCTTACTTCCGCAATCGGTAAGATGAACTTGTTCCTTCATGGTGTTAAAGACTTTGAGATTGTAAATGGCGATACATTGAAATCTCCTGCATTCATTGAAAGGGGTAGACTCAGACAATTCGATATGGTGCTTGCTAATCCTCCATATTCAATAAACCAATGGGACCGAGAAGCCTTTGCAAGCGATAAATATGGTCGCAATTTTCTAGGTGTACCTCCGCAAGGTCGTGCAGACTATGCATTTCTTCAGCATATCTTAATTAGTCTCAAGAAAGAAACTGGCCGATGTGCAATATTGTTTCCCCATGGTGTGTTATTCCGGAATGAAGAAAGAAGTATGCGTGAAAAATTGGTTCGAAGCGATATGTTGGATTGTATTATTGGATTGGGGCCAAACCTTTTCTACAATTCGCCAATGGAAGCGTGTATTGTTATCTGTCGAATGAATAAAGCTGCAGATCGACAAGGAAAGGTTTTGTTTATAAACGCTGTTAGCGAAGTGCAAAGAAATAATGCGCAAAGTTATCTTGATGACAATAATATTCGTAGAATTGCTTCCACCTACGACCGATATGAAGCTGTCGACGGTTTTTCAGAGATTGCTACAATACAAGATATTGAAGATAATAATTTCTCACT
>CAYMAX010000116.1:0-2268 GCA_964388595.1 uncultured Muribaculaceae bacterium | reverse complement strand
AAAATTAAATCTCCAATTGACTTCGGCTTTGCTATATGCTTTGCCGTACTTTCCGCCATCCTGATAGGTGGCGCGCTGACGGGCAGATTATACTGCCTTATTGAGGTGGCATTTATAGCACCACTATCAGTCTTGCTATTTAGAGAATCGACCAAAAAAGAAAAAAAAGATGTGCGCAGTATGTGAGGGGTACAACAGCCTGGATTGCCCATGTTGCGGCAAAGACAGAAGCATGATATGCTGTCCTGATTGTAAGGGTACGGGAACATTATATTATGCTCTCGATATACGTTCAAACAATTCTGTGCAAGTTACCCCAAACGCATACTCTCTTTTGCCCAACACTGAAGATGAGGCTTTTGCTCAGGGCAAACGTTATTGTAAGTGGAGCATCGAAAAATGCGATCGATGTAACGGCACAGGACAAATTGAAAGATATTAATAATTACAATCATGGATAAATTTAGATTATTGACAGAGAAGGACATCGATTGTCGTATCGGGACAAAGTCCGATGCGAAGAAAGGTGTGTCTATCCTTCTATACAAAGATGCCCGTGTGGATATGGACATCCTTGATGAGAGCGTGGGTTCTGCTAATTGGCAGAGAGAACACTATGAATGTAAGGGGAATCTTTTTTGCAGGGTGGGCATAAAGCAGGGAGATGTATGGGTATGGAAATCCGACTGCGGAACGGAGAGTAATACCGAGAAGGAGAAGGGTGAGGCAAGTGATTCGTTTAAGCGGGCATGCGTGAATTGGGGAATTGGCAGGGAGCTGTACACAGCACCATTCATTTGGATTAATCTGACAGATTCCGAGTGGAATAATGGTAAACCCTACATCAAATTCTCCGTGCAGAGCATATCGTATGATAAGGGAAGAAACATATCCGCCCTCGTCATAGTGGATAGTAATGGAAAGACAAGATACACTCTCGGCAAGAGCACACCAGCACAGAAGGATAAGCCTCTCACTGACGAGGAGAGGGACTTGCTCGGTGCAGTTCAGGAAGCGAAGTCCGCTAAATCAGCCGAATCTCTCCTGCAGGTATGGAAGACTTACAAGTCCTTACAGAGCGAACCTCGATTCATAGAAGCCGTAAAGAAAAATCCTAATAACCCGAAACGAAATGGAACAGCAACTAATTAAGTCAATCGTGGATTATGATGACTTCACTCATTCTTACGAGTTAGAGGGAAGATATCTCATCGGGGTAACATCCTTAATGAAGAAACACGGACTTTCCGCCAACTACGAAGGCATTTCCAGCGAAGTGCTTGAAGCGGCAGCAGAGAGAGGAACGAGAGTGCATAAGATGTTGGAATATTACGACAACGGAGTAGTGGTAGAGGATAATCCCCTACTCACTTCTTATCGAAAGTTGAAACTCAATGTCCTATCATCCGAATATCTTGTGTCAGATAACAAGATAGTCGCCTCAAGTATAGATAAGGTGCTTGACGATTACTCCCTCGCCGATGTGAAGACCACATCGGAGGTGCACACCGAAGCATTGAGATGGCAATTGAGCATTTACAAATATCTCTTTGAATTGCAGAACCCAACCATTAAAGTAAATAAACTCTATTGTATTCATATTCCATTGAAGCGGATTAGTGACGGGACTTATGCACACAAGTTCTGCAAGAAGATTGAGATAGAGCCATTACCAGCGGAGAAGGTAATCAAGTTGTTGGACTGCGAACAAAATGGGGAAATCTACAACGATGAACAGGTGGAAGTAGCACCTGACTTGTCTGTGCTATTCAACCCAACCGACCTTGCCTCCTTACAGAGCATTGAGAATCGAATAATAGAGTTCGAGGAGAACGCTAAGATGCTCAAAGAGAGGGTATCAGAATACAGGGCGACCATTCAAGACTATATGTCTGAGAACGGCATCAAGACAATAGGCACAGAAAGGCTGAAATATACACTTATTGCGCCCCATACGAAGCAAGTGTTGGATTGCAAGTTATTGACGGAGGAAATGCCCGAAATAGCGCAAAAATACACAAAGACCAGCGAGGTCAAAGGCTCGCTGAAATTCACTTTTAAAAATATTTAAATATGTCAATTAATAAGATTATACTCATCGGAACGATGGGTAAAGATGCAGAGGTAAGGCAGGTAGGCGACAATAAGGTTGCGCAATTTTCCCTTGCCACATCAAAAAAATACAAAGACCAAAGTGGTCAGCTCAAAGAAGATACTCAATGGCACAATATCGTGTTATGGGGCAACGAGGGAGTTTATCCATATCTT
>CAYMAX010000115.1:0-2312 GCA_964388595.1 uncultured Muribaculaceae bacterium | reverse complement strand
CTTCCCCTCTATAGAGAATGAAGTCCTTGCCATCGCCAAAGAGAGGGCCGATATAGAATCTATAAAAGTTTTTTCTGAGAATCTGCGTCAGCTTTTGATGGCTCCTCCGCTCGGACAGAAGCGTGTTTTGGCCATTGATCCGGGATTCAGAACAGGCTGCAAAGTGGTATGTCTTGATGCTCAGGGGGCTCTTCTTCATAATGATACCATCTATCCACATCCGCCTGTCAATGAGAAGACAATGGCGATGAAAAAGATTACCAATATGGTTCAATCCTATAAAATAGAAGTCATTGCCATAGGTAATGGTACCGCAGGGAGGGAGACTGATGCGTTTATTAAAAAATTAGCACTTCCCGAAGGGGTAAAAGTCTATTCGGTGAGTGAGGATGGTGCCTCCATTTATTCTGCATCTCAAATAGCACGTGACGAATTTCCTGAGTATGACCTGACAGTCCGTGGAGCAGTCTCCATAGGACGCCGCATCATGGATCCTTTGGCAGAATTGGTGAAGATAGATCCCAAATCAATAGGAGTGGGGCAATATCAACATGATGTAAATCAATCACTTCTGAAAGAGAGTCTTGATAATGTGGTGGAGAGTTGTGTCAACACAGTGGGAGTTAATCTCAATACCGCAAGTAAACACCTTCTGAGTTATGTCTCAGGCATAGGACCTGTCATCGCACAGAATATAGTTGATTATCGTACTCAGAACGGCCCTTTCGCTTCACGCATGCAGCTCTCAAAAGTTAAAAGGCTTGGAGATAAAGCTTTCGAACAATGTGCAGGATTTCTTCGTATCCCAGGGGCCAAAAATCCTCTTGACAATTCAGCCGTTCATCCTGAACGATATGCGTTGGTAGAGACTATGGCACATGATGCAAAAGTCACGGTCTCCAACCTCATTGAAGATTCAAATGTGCGTTCATCGATAGATTTGAAAAAGTATGTCGGTGAGGATGTGGGGCTTCCTACACTCGATGACATTATGTTGGAATTGTCCAAGCCCGGGAGAGACCCTCGAGAATCTTTCAAGGTGTTGGAATTTTCAGAAGATATTCGCACTCTGGAGGATCTCAAACCCGGGATGATACTTCCGGGGATTATTACCAATATTACGAACTTTGGGGCATTTGTTGATATAGGTCTCCACGAAAACGGGCTTATTCATGTATCTCATCTCTCCGATAAATATATTTCCAACCCCAACGATGTGGTGAAAATACATCAGCATGTACAAGTCAAAGTTCTCGATGTGGACCTTAGACGGAAACGTATTTCGCTATCTCTGTGTAGTGAATAGGAGATTATTTGTCAAACAGCAGTCTTTTGGAAGAGATGGCTGAAGTCAATGTGCCATCTCTCACTACTTCTTCTCCGTTGACGAAAGTGTTCTCAACCGAGTAATCAAAAGTTTCTCCTTCAAGAGGAGACCATCCGCAACGATATGCTATATTTTCACGATTGACAGTGAACGGAGTCTTTTTGATAAGGACAAGGTCTGCGTAATAACCTTCCCTTATATATCCTCGTTTTTTTATGCCGAAGCATTGGGCAGGGGCATGACACATCATTTGAACTATCTGCTCTATGGGGAAAACACCCTTAACGGAGAGTTGCAGCATCATTTGAAGCGAATGTTGTACCAATGGAATTCCTGAAGGGGTATTGAGATAATCGTGCAGGTGCTTTTCTTCGAAGAGATGCGGAGCGTGGTCAGTGGCGAGTGTATCTACCCATCCGGAACGTACTGCTTCTCTGAGGGCTTCCATATCGGAGGAAGATTTTATGGCAGGATTGCACTTAACTGCCCCTCTTTTATCATTGTATGATAAGTCGTTAAACCACAGATAATGTACGCAGACCTCTCCTGTAATCTTATTACTCTTCTTCTTGGCCTCACGCAGCATTTCTATCTCTTGGGCTGTGCTTATGTGAAGGATGTGAAGGCGTGAATGGTACTTGAGTGCAAGATTAATAGCCTTGGAGGTGGAAGCGATGCAGGCCTCTCTGGAACGGATAAAAGGGTGTTGAGAGAATGGAATTCCATCAGGAGATGATGCCCATTGCCCTTTGGCAGAGGCAAGATTGGCTTTAATTATGCTTTCTTCTTCACAATGAGTAGCTATCAGAGAGGGTGATTCGCAGAATATTCGAGAGAGGGATTCAGGGTTGTCCACCAACATGTTTCCGGTAGAAGACCCCATAAAAACTTTCACTCCACACACCTTGCCTGGGTCAATCATTAAAATCTCTTCAATATTATCGTTGGTGGCTCCAAGATAGAAGGAATAATTGGCATGAGAACG
>CAYMAX010000114.1:0-2358 GCA_964388595.1 uncultured Muribaculaceae bacterium | reverse complement strand
AAGCACTTTGGCAGACCTTCCTGTGGGAGCCAGCAATTTGTATTTCATCTTGAAGTCTTTCATAGCCTTGACGAAGGCAGCTATGGCAGAAGTCTTACCGGTACCGGCGTATCCGTTAATCACCAGGATATCTTCACCGGAATCACTTAAGACAAAATGAGTTAAAGTGGCAAAAAGTTGATTTTGGCTCTCAGTGGGAGTATATTCGAAGTATCCAAGGATTTTGTCGTGGAAAAATGAATCGACCCCCATCTTAATTCTTTTTGAAAATGGAGAACAAAAGAAGGAAAGCGTAAATCTCGAGACGTCCCATAAGCATCTCTATGGTCAAGAAAAACTTGGCAAAAGTCTGGAAATGAGCATAGTTTTCCAAAGAACCGCAGGAGCCGAAACCAGGTCCGACATTACTCATAGAGGCCAGAGATGCGGAGAAAGAATCCATAAAATCAGAGCCTGTGACCGAGACCACTATCGAACCTACCAGGACGATAAGTATGTAAAGACAGATATATAGTGTCGTGGAATATGATACATTCTGGTCAATAGTATGATTCCATACTTTGGTGGGAATGATGGCATTGGGATGAAGTTGCTTTTTAATCTGAGTATGGGCTGATTGGAGAAAAATCCACATTCGGTCTGCCTTGATACCGCCGGCTGTAGAGCCACTGCTCGCTCCTTGTGCGAGCATGAACATCAGACACATAATGGCAAAGGTGGGCCATACAGATGAGTCTGTGGTGGCAAGACCGGTCGTGGTGGAAACTGATATTACTTGAAAAAATGACTGTCGGAATGCCATCCCCCAGGTATTGACCTGGTCAGCCACTTTGATATCAATCCCTATAGCCAATGATACTATCACCACGCAGGCAAGATAGTAGCGAATGATGGGAGAACGGAATATCTTGAGAGAATGTTCTGTCACCGAAGTGTACATCATCCCGAAATGGAGTCCGGAAGCGAGCATAAAAAACATAGAGACGAGTTCTATGGGGAATGAATGATATGCGAGTATAGATTCGTTCTTGGTACTGAATCCGCCTGTGGATACTATTGAAAATGCGTGATTTATGGCGTCAAACGGGCCCATCCCTGCTATCATCAGGAAGACAAAAGAGAGGACTGTAATACCCAGATAGACTGTCCCAATCACTCTGATGGTACCTTTGGTTTGAAATCTATAGTTTTGCTTTGACAGAGAAGATATCTCCATCTTGGACATCCTCAGTCTGAATGTACTTACCGAAGGAAGTACCATCAGCATAAAAATGACTACCCCGATACCGCCGATAAAGTGAGTGGAAGAACGCCAGAAGAGAAGTCCGTGTGGAAGAGATTCCACATCTGCCAGTATCGTAGAGCCGGTGGTGGTATATCCTGAGACAGATTCAAACCATGCATTGGAGAGGGTAAAAGGGCCGCCCCAGATAAGGTAAGGGAGCATACCGAATATACAAGAAAGAATCCAAGCAAACACCGTGATGGCGAACCCGTCCCGAAGTGAGATATCTTCGTCATTTTTAACGAAAATCAATGGAAATGAACCGACGATGGCAGTAATAAAACCACTTATCAAGAGCGGAGAAAGAGAAGAGTCGAAACCATAGAGCATCGAGACCCCTACAGACAAAAACATAAATAGCGCATTGAATAGCAATGCGATGCCTATATATCTTGATACTAATTTAATGTTCATTACTTCTTGAGAGCCTTATTTTCCTCTACAATATCTTTGATCAGTGAATTCATCTCTTGAATCTGGTCTTTTCCGTAATCAAATGTTACATCGTATGACTTATTATATTCTTTATAATTTTTCAGACCTTTATTCATCTTTAAGATGGGACGCAGAATATAAATATTAATGAAGTAATTGAATAAAATCACGAGGATAATACCTGCCCCTGTAGCGACTATTCCGGGCATAATGGAACGATAATAACTGTCATTGAGGCTGTCGTAATTGCCTGTAAGGGCAGTTTGCGAATAATGGGAAAGTCCCTGTATGTAGCCTCGCAACTTTTCAAACACTATTCTCAGTCTGTCAAAATACCAGGTTCTTCTCACTGAATATCCCTCAAACCAGACATCCTCTACCTCAAGTACCACCTGCATATAAGCTGCATACGCATATCTCACAGAATCAGCCGTCATTTTCTCTTCATTGGTAGTATAATGCTGCTTCATCTCGTCAAGAAGTTTCACGAAAGCATAATCTTCCGATAGATCCGGAATATCTATCAGGCTTTCATCGCTTAGCTCTTGAAAAAGACGAGAGTTGTACTGGTCACACATATCTACCAATAGCTTGGATGAATTGACACAATAGATATTGTCCGATATCAGAGTAGAGAC
>CAYMAX010000113.1:0-2360 GCA_964388595.1 uncultured Muribaculaceae bacterium | reverse complement strand
ATGTCAGACATAGGGAGCTTCTCTCTGGTATACCTTTCAGGATGCATTATGCCGCGGTCAGAGTCCTTAACAGTCGAGCCTGGTGCAAATTCTGCGGATCGGTGAACATGGGGGGACGCAGGATTCTGTTCGGACTTCACGGCAGGTGATCCTAAATCGGGTCGGCTTTGCTCGGATTTGTCCGACCATATATGCTCCTTTTTCACTAGATTATTTTCGGGATAGAATCGCTTATCCTGATCGATGCCAGAATCAAGCAGATGAGACATATCGCTCTTTGGATTTGAATTGAAGTCTTGAGCAATAGGTAGATCTATCTCAGTAGCAGCAGTCTTCGGGATGGCTCCATCCTCAGGATTCTGCAAACCTGCGCTTTGCCTGTCCTCGGAGGGATTTTCATCTGAATCCGGCTCGTTCTCAGCGTGAAATCCACTGACTTCTTCTGTCTGCAATTCAGATCTAAAATCCTTTTCGACGACTGGTGCAATAGCTCTTGGCTGAGGCTCGAAGATCGATCTTGGCCTGGGCCGGAGATCTCTCTGCTGGCCGTAGCTTCTGGATATCAGGTTGCTGAGGTAGTCGCTCACATTCCCACCATATCCAGATAGATCTGCCTTCTGGATGGGCTGAGTGCCAGTATATCAGACTCACTCCAGCCGTATGATAAGGCAAGAGTGTGCACCTCTCGCAGTGTTCGATGTGCCCAGGCATCTATCTCACTCCAAAGGATAGACACTATATCGAAGACTACTTGCCACTTCCGTCCGCAAAAGGGACAGACAAGCATGAACTGAATATCTGCAAGTGGATCTGCTCGAGCCATATCATCAACCAGTTCCTTCATAACATCCTGAGGCAGTTGGCCCAAGGCCATTTCCGCTCCATTCTCAGAGGCTGAAATGAGGCAACGCATCAATAGCATGCTTCGAGCCATGTTAGTATCCCTGCAACCAGAAATGGCCATCAAGTCAGAGATATTTGGCAGGCGGAATCGGACAGAATATCTTGATCTTTCTAAAGATAGGAGATTATCTTTCTGTTGCTCAGATCCTGCTTTGGCACGCAAGTCTGCCGATGTAAAGGCCATCTCAACATTTTTGTTGCAGCCTGGACAGACGGAGAGGCATACAATCTCCTGACCGAAGAGTATATCTCTCAGGGCAAATAAAAATGAGTCCCTTTGGCCTATGGTCAGTTCAGCCAATTCCGGCGCAGATTTCTCAGGAAAAACTGCCTCTATCAGCATCTTTGCATGCTCAGCTGGTAGCAGAGATGCTCCTCGCTCCCAGATAGCCAACAACTCTGCTGCTGATGGAGCTTTCATGATCAGCTATCCTTCAGAATTTTTTTTCGGTAGGCTCTGCCACCTCATTATCCCTCTCCCATCCCTCGTTCTCCAGCTTGATATGCTCGATAGCTACGGCATTTGCATTGGAATCAAGATCTGGCAGCGCCTGGAACTCAGAAACCCAACATCTGTATATCTTATAGGCTATTGCCAGTTGGCCAGCCTCGTTATAGACCTCAAGGATCATTTCTTTGCGGAAGTCCTTGAGAGAGACCTCTTCGCCCAGACCTCCACCGTAGTTCCAGATTTTGTTTGCCCAATCTTCAAATTCAGGGTCGTGGGTCACCCCGCGCTCCAATGTGATGGCTTCATATTCCGTGCGCCCAGGAGATTTACGAGTGCTGCTTGGATCGCCACCCTCGCGATGCTTGACAACCTCCGTCGTCCTCTTCAGGGAGCTTACCTTGCTCACACCTGCGACATATTTTCCATCCCACTTTACTCTGAACTTGAAGTTCTTATAAGGGTCGAATCTTTGCGTGTTGACACTAAATTGAGCCATTTAGGATACCTCTCAGGTTTGAATCTGGCCAGCCATTTGCTGGATCTTGATCACTACAAACTCTGCGGGCTTTAGTGGCGCGAAGCCCACAACGATATTTACTATACCCCTATTGATATCATCCTGTGTGGTAGTCTCCTTATCGCATTTGACAAAATAAGCCTCCTGTGGGGTCTTGCCCTGGAAAGCGCCCTGGCGGAAAAGTCCATGCATGAATGCACCCAAATTTAAGCGAATCTGCGCCCAGAGCGGCTCATCATTGGGCTCAAAGACCACCCACTGAGTGCCTCGATAGAGGCTCTCTTCTATATATAACGCCAGGCGACGAACGGGTATATACTTATATTCATCCGTCAGATCGTCGTCCCCACGCAGAGTGCGAGCTCCCCAGGAGACAATCCCCGTGGCTGGGAAGAACCTTATGCAATTTATTCCCTCTTGATTGAGGACTCCATTTTGCAAATCAGTCAGTGTCTTTTCAACTGCTTGTGCACCAACTAATGTCGCCTC
>CAYMAX010000112.1:243-2401 GCA_964388595.1 uncultured Muribaculaceae bacterium | reverse complement strand
CGCTCTATGGCATCACCTTCCGGCCGGAGCTGGCCGGCCTTGCCATGGCCCTCTCCTCTGTGACCGTGGTCACCCTCTCTCTGCTGCTCAAAAGGTATATACCGCCAGCAACGAAAAAGAAGGCAATCAGGATTACAGGCACTGGAGGATGAGGAAGATGGCAATAGACCCGATATGCAAGATGACCGTCGACGAGAAGGCGGCGAAGTTCAAGAGCGAGTATAAGGGCAAGACCTACTACTTCTGCGCTCCAGGGTGCAAGAAGGCCTTTGATGAGAATCCGGAGAAGTATCTGGGCGGCGAGACGGCCAAGGGCGGGGGAGGCGGGATCAGGTAAAGGGGCTGCAGCATATTAACTTCATTCTTCTTTTTTGTTTTTAACAGTCCATATTTTTACTGGACCTGATATTTGAGGAAAATCATTGAATTGGATCAAGAATTTTGATTGATATTTGTCCTTCACTGGCCAACAGGAAGTAATATCTACTCTTGCGCTATCTTGAATCGATGAGGGAATAATGGCTGGACTGACATGGCTTCATCTTTCGGATTGGCACCAGAAAGGCAAGGACTTCGACCGTACTTTTGTGCGGGACAAATTGATTGCCGACATTAAAAATAGAAACGATATCAGTAATGATCTTACAAAAATAGATTTCGTCATTTTCAGCGGCGATGTTGCGTTTGGCGGCAAGCCTGAGGAGTACCAGGCAGCAAAAAAAGAATTGTTCGAACATATTTTGAAAGCTTGCGACCTGGGTCCGGAAAGTCTCTTTATAGTCCCAGGAAATCACGATATTGATAGAGCCAAATTTGATTTGCTCCCCGCTCAGCTCTCAAAACCATTAGATTCAGATATTCGAGCGAAGGATTGGCTATTTGACAGTGAAAAAAGAAAGGTAGCGTTAAGACCTTTCAAATCATTCGCAAGTTTTGTTAGCCGATATACTAATCAAAAGAATCCAAGTTATGCCAATATCCGCCAATGTGAAATCAATGGTAAAAAGATCGCTCTGCTAGGTCTTAATTCTTCCTGGATGTGTGGACGTCAAAAGAACTCAAAAGATGAAATAAATGATAAAGGTGTAACAGTAATTGGCGAACCTCAAATACATGAACTCATGGAGAAGATTTCCGAATCGGATATTACAATTGCAGTTTTGCACCATCCATTTTCCTGGTTAGCTGATTTCGAATCAAGCCAAATCGAGAGAAGTCTCATGGCATGTTGCGATTTTATTCTACGCGGTCATCAGCACGAGCCAAAGGCATCTCTGGTTCACAGTACCGATGGGGACTGCGTTGTCATTCCAGCAGGGGCCTGCTACGACCGTCGAATTCCTAGAGATCCACGTTACGCTAACGCCTACAATTTTGTTCATTTCAATTTGGAGAATGGACAGGGAGTTGTGTTTCTTCGCTGCTGGAATGGAATGGATAAATGGAGGGAAGATATCGATTCCGCTCCACCTGACGGTAAATTCAAGTTTAATATTCAATCATCAAAATATGTAAGATTCGCAATAAGAGGTTCTAATTCAGAAAAATTGATTATTCCTCTGATACCACACCAAATTCCGCCGCCTCCGGGTGACTTTAAAGGCCGAGAAACAGAAATTGAAGAAATCCTTGCCAATTTCGATAAAGGAGCTTATATCACCGGCTTGCGGGGCATGGGCGGCATAGGCAAGACTGCCCTGGCCCTGGTTTTGGCAAACAAGATCAAAGATCGCTTTCCTTATGGACATATCTATCTTGATCTTCGGGGAACGAGCAAGAGTCCCCTCAGTTCTGATGAAGCGATGGCGCAGGTCATTCGGGCATATCGTCCAGCAGATAAATTGCCCGAAGCCCAAAATGAATTGCGAGGACAATACTATTCAATTTTGTCAGGGAAAAAGGCATTGATATTGTTTGACAATGCCGCAAATAAAGAGCAGGTCGAGCCGCTGCTGCCGCCTGAAGATTGCGCAGTTTTGATCACTTCCAGGAATAAATTTACTCTTCCGGGCTTGAAAGAACGAGACCTGGATATTTTGCCTTCAGATAAAGCTCGTGAGTTGCTTCTTGAAATTGCCCCTCGTATAGGCTCCAGTGCGGACTCGCTGGCAGATATGTGCGGATACCTTCCCCTTGCTCTTAGGAATGCAGCCAGCGC
>CAYMAX010000112.1:0-233 GCA_964388595.1 uncultured Muribaculaceae bacterium | reverse complement strand
AGAATACGCACGCCGTCTTAATGACAAGAAGGCGAGGCTAGAGCTGGTAGAAGCATCGTTTAGCTTGAGCTACGATCTGCTGGGCCAAACTAGAAAGAAGCAATGGTGTCGCCTTTCTGTATTTCCAGGAGACTTTGATCTTGATGGAGGAACCGCGGTTTTGAAGATGTCTCGAAATGCATCAGGCCAGGTTTTGAGCGATTTGGTCAAATGGAGTCTATTGGACTTCATTC
>CAYMAX010000111.1:0-2479 GCA_964388595.1 uncultured Muribaculaceae bacterium | reverse complement strand
CAAGGAATTAGCTCCGATCCGAGAGTAAAACAAGATGGTTTGGCTGATTGTGCATGGCTCAAAGAATCTGGGCACAATCATCAATTACCAATTGATGTCGATGATGAAAGAATGAATTGGAGAGCTGCTTCTATCGCTTGGGGGATGTCGGTGTGTGCGAAAAGAGAAGATTTACTGAGAACATTTTCTGGTTATGATGAGAGATACCGCGGTTACGGCGGAGACGATGAGGACATGGTTAGTCGGCTGATGGCACAAGGGAATTATCTAATACCTCTTACTGGTGCCCTGTGCTATCACCAAAGGCATACTTCTGGAAGGTACGACGAGGAGAAACACAGGCAAAATGTGGAAACGATGTTTGATAATTTGGGGAAACCTTTGCGGGTGCAGGATGTTGATAATCCGAAAAGAACAGACGCAGATCTCAAGTTAGAGCAGAGGAATAACAGGAGCGAGGAAAGAGAGATTGAAAGCAACCGGGAAGTTGATGAAGTAACTGCAGCTACCGAATTGCTAAAAGAGGGTAAATATGCTGAAGCTCTGGCATCATTTGAGAGTATTAAAGGTAATCATATGGGTGAATTTTGGTTTTGGTATGATATGTCTTGCGCACGAATTGCAGTAGGCGGGGAGGAAAATCTAACAAGAGCAATTTCGTCTTTAGAATATTTGTCAAGAGAGGATGAAAATAGTTGGGTACACAGTACTTTAGCAAAAGCCTATGCCAAAATTGGTGATTATGAAAGCTCCGAGTGGCACTACTGGCATGCTCTTAATATATCAAAAAACGAAGATGCAGATCTGATAAGGTGGGATGGCGACGAGATAACCGAAAAGGCGAGGTTGTTAATGAAATCAGGGAAAACTCGCATGGCTTTAGAGAGATTGAATATCGCAATAATAAACGCGGGGGGGTCTGACTCAGCAGACCCATGGCTCATTTTCGATAGAGCAGTATGTTTAGAGAGGCTAGGAGATTTTAAGTTGGCAATTGATTCTTTACAAGAAGTAAGTAGTGATTTGTCTCAAAATACTTGGTGGAATTCCCGAATAGCAACGGTTTTTGAGAAAATGGGTAATAAAGGTGAGGCAGAAAGATATTATCGCGCTGCTCTAAACATTCAAGATGATAATATCGAAGCGAGAGAGGGGATTGAGAGGATAAAATAATATTCTAAAAAGTTCATTAATATACCACAAAAAAGACGCCCAATGGCGTCATTTTTGTGGTCATTTGAGACTAAAGTTTAGGTGGTTTTTCTTTCTAGCTCTTCTTTGAGCCTGTCCCAATTAGTGGCTTCTACGCAATACCTCTGGCTCGAAATTGAAACTTTGATTTCTATACCTAAATAGGATGTCGCTTTATTGAAGATCTTTTCGGTAGTTTGCAAAGCTTGTCTACCTATCTCTGATGTTCGCAGACTAACGGCTAATCTGTCGATTTCCGCCTTGTTATTGTTTCTCCTTGCTTCTATTACTCTGGAGTCTTGATCGAAAAGCTGCCAATAGTTTCTCATGAAAAGGTCGTTGAATTGGGCGGAAAGTTCGCGGTTAAGATATCTTTCAAACACGTCGCGCTTGTCAGGGGTGATTTCTTGTGGCGTGTTATTCTCGGGGATTCCTTCTCTTACTGCATCATTATTCTCAAAGTCTTCATAACCTCCGACAATCGGTTTCCCTTGTTCTAAGGAATTTATATCTCTTCTCATAGAGATGAGAGTTCTGGAAGGAAAATTTGCAATCGTATCATTGCCGTTAGCAGCTTTTTTGCCGAACCTTCTGTTTATTTTGTTCCCTAAGGCAATGTCTTCTGCGAGTCGATCAGACATCCTGAAACCGTCAACGTCCGCATAAGCGCTAGACCTTATTATGCTATTGGCGCCAACGGTTTTTCTGGGTGTATTTGCATAGTTTTCACCCTGTCTAATTGTATCAATAAATTGCCACAATCTTCTTGCTGTCCAAATCATCGGGTATCTATTTTTATATTCTTCACTGTAGTCAATTTCTCCTGACAGTATCTGAGTACCGAGGTCTGAATCTAAGCGATCAATGATTTTAGCGATATAATCTTTGTCCTGTATGCGAATATCAGCATCGTGCGAGACTAGATAAAGTTCGCCACTTCTGGTGCTTCTCTCATTCGCCCTCTTAAGCGTAACATCTGTGATAATTTTTCTAAGCAATCCGATGCTTTGTCTTTCGGGATATGATCTGGATATAACATTTATTTTCATCTCTGGATGCTCGGATTTAAATCTATCGATTTCTGAAACAGTTTGTCTTATATCATCCTCGTTGGCTTGTGGGCCATTGACGAATATATTTACCTCAAATGATTCAGGGTCTAGAGTACTACCTTCTGTATCTGTCTGATTTAACAGAGATTCTAAATAACCATAAATTACACGATGTTCGGAGTAAGCGGCTGGTACGCATATAGCAGCTCGGCATTTTTCTGACATTGGAGGTAGCG
>CAYMAX010000110.1:0-2501 GCA_964388595.1 uncultured Muribaculaceae bacterium | reverse complement strand
ATTCTATTTTTTACGATGCCATTGACATGGTAGGCGAGAAGATGAAAGATTCTGAAAAGGCTCCTCTCGATATATGGAAAAAAGCTCTTGAAAACATCACCCCGCAGGTCGAAGTTAAAAGCCGTAGGGTTGGTGGAGCCAATTTCCAGGTTCCTACAGAGGTGCGTCCGGAAAGAAAAGTTTCTCTCGCGATGAAAAATATGATAGTCTTTTCGCGTAAACGTTCCGGCCACTCCATGGCAGAAAAATTAGCTGCCGAAATCATGGCTGCCTACAACAATGAAGGTGCAGCGTTTAAGAGAAAAGAAGATATGCACAGGATGGCTGAAGCCAACAAAGCTTTTGCCCATTTCCGTTTCTAATATTTGCGTAGTATAGTAAATTAATGGCAAGAGATCTAAAATATACCAGAAACATCGGTATCATGGCCCATATCGACGCCGGCAAGACCACTACTTCCGAGAGGATTCTCTATTATACAGGGAAGAATCACAAGATAGGAGAGGTTCACGACGGAGCAGCCACTATGGACTGGATGGTTCAGGAGCAGGAGAGAGGTATTACCATCACTTCTGCCGCTACCACCGCTTTCTGGCATTATAGAGGGGAAGTATACCAGGTAAACCTTATTGATACCCCGGGTCACGTCGATTTCACTGTAGAGGTCGAAAGGTCTTTACGTGTACTTGACGGGACGATTGCTACTTTTTGTGCTGTAGGACGCGTTCAGCCACAGTCAGAGACAGTTTGGCGTCAGGCTGATAAATATAAAGTGCCCAAAATAGCTTATGTCAACAAGATGGATAGAGTCGGTGCCGACTTCTTGGCTGTTGTGGATGAAATCCACAGCAAGTTAGGAGCAAATTCTGTTCCCATCTGCCTCCCTATCGGAGCAGAAGACAAGTTTGCAGGTATCGTCGATCTTATCTCCAACCAGGCTATTTATTACGACCAGGAAAGCAAGGAGCTGGTCAATTACGTTATCAAAGAAGTTCCTGCTGAGATGAAGGCTGAAGCTGATCACTGGAGAGGTAAACTCATAGAATCTGTTGCAGAATATGATGACCATATTCTCGAAAAATTCTTTGATGACCCATCCACTATCACTGAAGACGAGATCATCAATGCTTTGAGAAAAGCTACCATTGATATGGCTGTCGTACCCACTTGCTGCGGCTCGTCATTCAAAAATAAAGGAGTTCAATTCCTTCTCGACGCAGTGATGAGATACCTTCCCTGTCCGCTTGATGTGGAAGAGGTTTATGGTATCAATCCTTATACAGATAAACGCGAAGAGAGAAGACCTGATGCCTCACAGCCTTTCTGCGGACTTGTCTTCAAGATAGCTACCGATCCATTCGTAGGTCGTCTTGCCTTTTTGAGAGCTTATTCCGGAAGGTTAAATTCAGGCTCATACGTACTTAATTCCCGTACAGAGAAAAAAGAACGTGTTGCCCGTCTCTATCAGATGCACTCCAATAAACAAAATCCCATCGATTTTGTTGAGGCTGGAGATATCTGTGCGGCTGTAGGTTTTAAGGATTTACGCACCGGAGACACCATCTGTGATGATACACATCCGATAATGCTCGAGTCTATGACATTCCCCGATCCTGTTATCGGACTTGCCATCGAACCCAAAACGCAGAAAGACCTCGACAAGCTTGGTATTGCTTTAGGCAAGCTTTCAGAAGAAGACCCCACCTTTACAGTTCGTTCCGACCACGAAACCGGTCAGACCATTATCAGCGGTATGGGTGAACTTCATCTTGAGATTATTGTTGACCGTCTCAAACGAGAATTTGGTGTTGAAATCAACCAGGGAGCTCCTCAGGTTAATTACAAAGAGGCTATCCGTTCTACCGTACAGCATCGTGAAGTATTCAAGAAGCAGTCAGGCGGACGTGGTAAATTTGCAGATATCATTGTCGAGATTGGCCCTGCCGACGAAGGAGTCACCGGACTTCAGTTTGTCGATATGGTCAAAGGTGGCAATGTTCCCCGTGAATACATTCCTGCTGTAGAAAAAGGATTCAAGTCAGCTATGACCAATGGAGTTCTTGCAGGATTTGAAGTGCCCTCTTTGAAAGTTGTCTTGAAAGATGGTTCATTCCACCCTGTCGATTCAGATTCCCTATCCGTTGAGATATGCGCCAGACTTGCCTTCAGACATGCCCTTACCAAAGCCAATCCGGTTCTTTTGGAGCCTATAATGGCACTTGAAGAATATATGGGCGATGTCATCGGCGATTTAAATAAACGCCGCGGGCAAATAACCAATATGGACAGCAAGGGCAATGCACGTATCGTAAAAGCGAAAGTTCCTCTTGCTGAACAGTTTGGATATGTTACCATTTTGAGAACACTTACTTCCGGTCGTGCCACCAGCACAATGGAATTTTCACACTATGCAGAACTTCCTGCCAATCTTGCAAAAGATGTAATAGAAAAAGCAGGTGGTCCTTCCCGTCATCATGATGACGAAGAATAATTTTATGTAA
>CAYMAX010000109.1:0-2555 GCA_964388595.1 uncultured Muribaculaceae bacterium | reverse complement strand
GAAGGATCCCCCGGCATAAAATGTATAGCCCTCTTTTTCGGCAACAGTGTAGGTAGTGATACCAAAGGAGTTAACGATCACAGCATAGGCATTATCAGAGAGAGAAGCTGGGGTGATGACATGTCCGTCGACTTTGAGGTTAGCAGAAATTTTCTTCTCAGACTTGCTGTCAGAAGAGCTGGCAGTGGCGCTTCCGGAAACAGTGGCTGTCGTGTATTCGACGGTCTTCTTGACGGCTTCACCGGCCTTGGACTGGAACTCAGCAAAAGAAACTTTGCTGGCGCAGGAAGCAAGAGATAAAGCACAAACAGAGAGCGTAACTAAACTACGTAAACCTTTTTTCATTTGATTTTCCTCCGTTTGTCTAGGATGGTAAATCTCTAGACAGGTATATTTATCTTATCATTATTTTTAGAAAAAGGTAGAAAAAGTTTAATGCTTACTTTGAGCGCATTTCATAGTGACTTGACAACGAAACTGTTTTTTCTCGGGAAATAGGATTATAGGATTGCCATTGCTGTTTTGGTTAATGAATGGGGTATAGAACAGAATAGTACCATCGCTCTTGCCTGTAAGCGTTTTCTATGCTATCTTCTTTTGACGTTTGGGTTATCGCTATGGAAAAAAAGACGATTAAGCTAAAGTCCGTATTAATAGTTACGATTATCGAAATTGCACTGATTCTTATCTCAGCGTGTATTTCGATTGTAATCCTAAATTCTGATGTTAAGAACTATCAGAAAGAAAATCAGGTTTATATCGAACACACCTTTGATGAATATCAGAAAAGGATACAGGAACGTGAGGAAGCTTTCACTTCAAATTGTTTGTCAATTGAACAGTCACGTAGTTTTAATGCTTTGAAAAACGGAAAAGATGAAGCTGATTATCTTCAAAAAGCACAGGACATTAACGATGTAGAAGATAGGCTTCTCTCTTTGGTTCAATTTCATCCCATTGCGAGAAAGGCATCCATCTACATTTCATCTAAGGCTGAGGATATTTATATAACCACAGATCAGATTGAATCGGAAAAAGTCATTTTCCGCACCTTTCTGTCGGAAGAAAATAATCGTGTTTCCTTCCGTCTTTATCAGTCCGATATATATTTTGTGTACGGAAACAGAAACAGCGGACTTTTTACCATCCAGGTAGATGATTTTTATCTACTTGATCTTTTTTCACGTATTGGAACCCTTTATGATAAAAATAATGCCTTTAAGTGTGTGGAAAACGGGAAAGCATATTTTGTTACCACCAATAGGAAAAGGAGTGATTCCGAATTTCTTTCTTCTCGGCCGAAGTACTCTTCCGGAATTCAGGGTAATCATATTGTCTATATCTCGAAATACTTTGACTTAGTTGATCTTTATGTTCTTGTTTCTCTTCAGAATCAGAGGACAGAACGGATTCTTCCTCCGCTAGTCCTTAGGATTGTCATCTGTCTTTTTGAAGCGGTCGCTAGCGTTTTCCTTACCTATCGGATTGCCGGACGTCCAAGGAAAACAGTGCTTTCTGCAAGGAAAAAATAGAGGATGGAAATTTTGATGTCCGGATTGAAGAAAAAAGCAGTATCAAGGATTTTTCTAGGCTGTATAACGGCTTTAATCAAAGGACATCCTCTTTGAATCAGTATGTGAACGAAAACTATATTCAACAGCTTCGGATTCAGGAAAGCGAGTTCCGTTATCTTCAGTCTCAGATTAATCCCCATTTCCTTTATAACTGCTTTGCCAACATTTCCTCTCTTTGTCAAATCGGTGAAATCCAGAAGGCTGGTGAGAGGACAAACGATTTATCAAAGTACTATTATTACATTACGAACAAAGAACCGGTTGTTACACTGAGAGAGGAATACGAGAACAGGAGGCAGTTTATCCGAATCCAGGAAATCCGTTTCGGTGACCGGGTAAGCTTTGATATTCAGCCTCTTGATGATACTGTTTCCGAAATTAAGGTTCCAAAGCTGATTTTTCAGCCAATCTGTGAAAACTCCTATAAATATGTATTCTCTAAAATCGCAAAGGGAGGACATCTCTTTTTCCATTATTCTCTGAAAGACGGACAACTGATTGTGGAAATCGGGGATAACAGCAACCTACTTGATGATTCTCAAATCGAATCTCTGAATCAGCGTATTTCTTCTTCTAGTGTGATTGGCCAGCATGGTCTTACCAATATCTCTAGACGGCTTCAGTTCTTTTCCTCTGCGGAGGATAACGTTGTCTTAAAAAAGAACGAAACAGGAGGACTTTCTGTGATTCTGAAAATCAAAACCGAGGTAAACAGATGAAAAAAGCGAATGTTGCTTTAATTGATGATGAAAAGCATATCGCGGATTTTTATTCTAAGATTATCCGAGATACTTTTTTTAAGGAAGCTGAGGTCTTTACTTTCTATTATTCAGAGGATCTTCTTGCAAGTCAGATTTCTTTTGATTTGATTGTCTGCGATATCGATAGGCCTGCAATTGACGGAATCGAATTAGCGAAAAGAAGGCGAGAAAAAGGGAAAACAGAGATTATTTTTCTGACTGGAAGGAATGACTTCTCTCA
>CAYMAX010000108.1:0-2562 GCA_964388595.1 uncultured Muribaculaceae bacterium | reverse complement strand
CGGGCAGAAGGATTCAGCGAGAAAAATGGTTATTGCACAAGGCGGAGTTTAGGGTCTAGGGATATCGGGCAGGGAGATCACCACCTTAAAAATAAAGGTTAATTATATTAAAGATATTATCTATACGGTAATTCTGATCCTGCCTTCCCTGGCCAGCTCGCCGAGGATAGATTCTAGGTCTGCAAGCTTGATCCCGGTGCACCGTCTCAGCCTGCTCTTATCCATCTTGCCGCCGCTGTTGGGGAGTATCCATAAGATGCGATCCCGAGGAGACTGTGTCATATGCTATCTTTTTTTATCAGCTGGCTGTTTTAATGGACATATTTTATCCGAGCAAAACAATTTGCAGTCTCTACTATATTGTTGATCTTTTATAATATACTCTAAATGCTTATGCAAATTCTCTATTTTAGTATCCAATATACGGATACTACTTTTTGCATCCTGAATTGTCGAATCCTTCATTTCTTCTAGATTCTTCAATTTTTCGGCAACAAATTCGTTGCGGTTTTTATTAGGATTATCCGCATATTTATATTTATTATTCTTATCAAGACATATAGACTTAAGATCCTCCTCTACTTTCTCCTCAATTTCATCAAAAATTTCCGTGATTTCTTTATCGAGTTTTCCAATCGATTCCTCTGCGGTCTCAATCTCTTTAACAAAATCATCTGTTTCAATATCATTAAATGAAGTCTTGATCTGGGCGAGAATTATCCAGAATCTCTCTTCAATATCCCCTAATTGAAGTTGCAGCTTTTCCGAGGCTTCTTTTGACCTCAATGATTCGCGTAAGTCAGGCGATTCCTTATACTTTGAATTAAATTTTTCATTAACATATTTTTCAGCAGCCTCATTATTCGAACTTAAGAGGTATTCTCTCGCTTGAATAAAATCGATTAAACGTACCGCACTTATTTTTGCGTATATTTGAGAACTCCTAGCTGCTATATTCAGCAAAAAGTATGAATGAAAATACTGCAATAGGCGATGTTTGCAGCCTAAAAGATTGCTATGAGCTTGTATTTTGATGGTTTTCTCCTGTCTTCTAAATCTTCTCTCTTCGATAATGAATTGAATAGATCCAGCAGCAATAGCACCAACAACAGCTCCAATCAATACTGTTATTAATGGATTCTCCAACATTGATTTTGATGTTCCGGCTAAGATACTGCCATTTAGGGTGACGTTGAGGGCAATTGGATCCATTTAAAGACTCACTTCCGGAATTTCCACCAGCCTTTCTTCTTGATCTCTTCTTCACCGGGCTTTGGGGATAGCTGGCTGATGAGCAGCGCGATGTGGCCGCAATTCATGGCTTCATTCCTTATTCGTATCTCTTTCGGTTTGAGTTGATCATTTCTCTCAGTTCTTCAATCGAATACGGCGGCACATTCAAGTGAATCATATAATGACAATTTGGGCAAATTGGACTCAAATCAGCTATAGGATCTATTTGATATTCAGAATTAATTTCTGATAAAGGCTTGAGGTGATGAACATGAATACGTCCTTGAGCAATTTCTCCATAAATATCTGATAAATTCATATCACAAACAGAGCACTTGCAGCCATAATGAAATAAGCACTCTTCACGGGCTCTAGTGCTTCTCTCGTATGCGTTAATTGGTATCCTCTTTACCGCCCCTTCGTAAATGGGTTTATCTATCTCTTCTGGAATTGTTGATGGATCTTCATCCCAACCGAGCAATTCTATAGCTTCTGCCACAGCGGGCCTCATAATCCAAAGCCACTCATTATTTTCTTTCTCGAAATCAACAAGCACATTGACCTTGAATTCCGGAAGAGGATGCCAGCCTAATTTTTCTCCAACCAATCCTCCTAGTGTGCCATAATGGAGATTGGCTGCTCCAAAACCATCATACCCCATAACCTTTGCCATCTTGGAGGCCGTCAAAGTCCGATTGGGTGCATGATAATTAGCAAGCAACATTTGCATATAACGTGGGGCCATTTGGAGATCTTGGAAGGCGGATACATATTCGCTTGCCTTAAAATCCTCAATCGTACCAAATGGAATAGCTAATATCTTACTTGCGATTTCCTTGTAATCAGGATCTTTTCTGATTGCGATTTGGTTTAATCTGCGCCAGTAATTCTCTTGAATCCTAAAAGCTTTTCCTTGGAGATTTCTTCTTAAAGGGGGCCATTCATTAAAATAGGAATCGCCACGCAGGTCTTTTATATTAACCGAATTTTTAAACGAATAAAGTGCTTTATAGTCGCAACTATATCCCCATTCATGATCTGGTGCGGGATTGCTCTCCACCTGCAATAAATGACCTATATCGCTTTTCCCTTTTGCACGCCATAAGAACACCAAGTCTCCTTTCCTCGTATCTTTATGGCAGCTCCAGCCGCCAAAAGAACCCACCGAATCGTAATATTCAGGGCGAGTTACCCAAAGCCAGTATTGGCGCTCGCTAGATTCTGAAATATCTAACACTCCCAGATTTCTTAATTCTTCCTAATTAAATCCTAGTATATTCCTGCAACATTCTCCAGGATTCCCGCAATATCCGCCGGGTCCTTGGATAC
>CAYMAX010000107.1:0-2609 GCA_964388595.1 uncultured Muribaculaceae bacterium | reverse complement strand
TTGGGATCGATGTCAGCTTTGTCTATATCCAGTCTACCAAACATATATCCTGGGACCTCTTCTTGTGTGACGTGAATTTCGTAGGACAGATCGTGAATCTCTTTTATTCTGTCTTCATAGAAGATATCTTTGGCAAGATGGACAGAAAAATATAGTTTCTTGTGCTTATTTTCAGAATATTTTGCCATATTGAGGAGTGGGGCGATGCCAACTCAAGTACCAATAAAAATTTTTGGAGCATCAGTGTCTTGCAAGACAAATTTTCCATATATTCACTTCACCAAAAGTTCATCTCCTATTTTCATCTGGGACAAAAATGTTGTGCCTCTTCCACCAGACAACTTGATTGCCAAGACAAATAAGGTAGTTCACTCATCGACATCAAAATCCACAATAGAATACGATCTATTAAAATATCATTCACTATCTTTTAGTATCAGCAATGCTCGCTGACCTGGGATGATTTTTAGCTCTTCGTGTACTTCTATCGTGAGCTCCAAGACATCGTGATTCAGGAGTTTGCGATTTATAATTCTCGCTTTCATCCCGTCAGGGATAGTGACCTGAGGTTTAGCTTGTGGTACGGATGTTTGGACTTTGTGTGGTCGTCGTTCCCAGATTTTCACTCCAGCGTAGACGATGAAGACAATAATATATGATCGCTCATGTTCCAAGAAAAACAAGTGCAAGCAAGCTCCGAGAAACGCGATATAGGCAACTTGTTGGACGAGTTTCCAGCGGCGCTGCAAGAGGCGCATGGAGAAAATATTAGAGGTAATGGCACCGATGATCAGCGCCGCAAAACCAATTACTCCAGTTTGGATAAATCGCGTACCGCGAAGAAATAAGAGCGGAGCTCATTGGAGATATCATCTCACTTCCAAAATACTTCGATGCAAAAAGATGAACCAGAAGACGAGAATCCCAAGTCGTTTCCTCAATTTCAATCCATACACACTAAGTGAGTAGACCGAGTTGACGATCAGATGTTGTATATATATAAGGATAGGTTCCTGTGTCCATCATTTCATAAGATAAGAGATTCAGTCTGGTAGTCTTCGATATGTCGGATGCAAATAATACTTGATGAATACAGAAATTGGTTTGATCATCAAAATAAACATAAGCAGATATCGTCACATATTGGCAAATGCCCTCTGCTGTTCTCAGATAGGAATAACTTTCAAGAACATAAGTCACAACAAAATAATGACAGCCGCTGGTACGACATAGGTCATAAGAAGTACAAAAATATGTTCTATCTTTTTGATGATAGTGAGGTACATTTTTCTATTCTGGTAAAATACACTTACTCTTAGCAGCCAATGTGGCTAAGCTTTGTTCTCCTACAAGCGTACTTCCATCAGCGAAAAGTCGCGTCGGGATAGAGGCGACATTAGCACACATAGTTGGCGCAACGATACAATCAACATAATTTATGTATTGGAAACTGTCGCCAAAAAGTTTTTTCTGTGCGAGACAGTGGCTACAGGTGGGAGTCCCATACATTTTCACTCCAACATCGGTGATACATTGAGCAAAGGTATCGAGACTTCCTGTTCATGTCGTGATGGTTGGAGTATTGCCACACCCTGCCAAAAAAATTACGCCTGTGACAGCTATCAAAAATAAACTGAATTTTTTCATGGATTGTCTTGTAAAAAAATAAAGCCTGCCCGCCCACAGATTTATATATCGGTTGGCGTGGGATTTTGCCATTGTACGTTTTTATTCCGGACTTTCAAACGAAAAAAAAACTGCCCATTGCTGAACAGTTTTTTAGTGTAAAGTTGGTAGTGTATAGGTTTAGTTTTTTTTGACTTTAGGGACTTTAGACGTTACGACGTTATAGACTATTTGTCTGCTCTCATCATCATAAGCATAACGTATCCTCTGATTTCTTTAAGACCAGGAGTTGTATTTGTGATAATTCCATGACTCTTGAGTGCTTGTAGGTGGCTTGTATAAAAAGCTCCACCTTCAGTATTGTATTGTCCTCCCCAGAGAGCTCTAGAAAAAGCAGTACCAAATTGTCCTCTATCTACTCATCCATTTGGATTGAAGCTATTGATGCCTACACCCATAATATGAAGTTGGCAAGCTAATGTGATGTATCTTGTCATCTCTGTAGATTGACCTGCGACATCATCAAATGCACATTCAGCTGAAGTATCAGGCTCCAATCATAGTACATTCATAGCATAATTTACCATCATCTTAGCCATCTGAGCTCTAGTAAGTGCTCATCTTAGATCAGCTTGTTCGATAGTCGGCATAGTAGTGATACCGATACGGTGTGCATACTGATATGCTTCATTGAGCTCATCAGAGTAGGTATCGTTATTGTTGCCGGTATTGTTGGGTGTGTTTTCTGTGCCCGTAGGAGTTCCTGTGCCACAAGTTCCATCGTAATAACTTGGTGAGGTGTCTCCACCTGCACAGTAATCTATTGCAACTGAGCTACCTCCACCTCATCCATATCCATAGACGAGACTACTAAGTGAAAGAGATGCGAAGAATCCATGGAAAGATCCTGTCTTAGCAAACCCCATGACACTAATAGAAAGTACTGCTAACACTATGAGGGCAATAAGTTTGATTCTTTTTCT
>CAYMAX010000106.1:0-2617 GCA_964388595.1 uncultured Muribaculaceae bacterium | reverse complement strand
CAAATCTACTACAAAATCATACATACAATTGTTCTTCTTTTCCGAATGAAACAAAAGATCCCTAATAGCATCTATCTTTCCGCAGGTGTCGTTAGCAAGATATGCGGGACGTTGATAATCAGATAATAGTCCATGTTTTGATGCACATTTTCTGATCTCCTCTGAGTCGGTTGAGAGCTCTATGTCAACTCTGTTATCAGTTAACCTCTCTTTCGCTCGCTTGGCGGCATCAATGGTGTATGCAATTAGCGGCTTCCCATTGACTTCTTTAATGTTTTTGCCGGGGATGCCTTTAGACCCGCCTCTAGCGCAGATTGTGATAAGTATATAGCTCTCTTTTTTCATTGTTTCAAATCATAAAAACTCTTGTTAGTGCAGTTTGGAAGATCAAAAGATGAAATGATTTCGAAAATGGTTTCTGCACATCTCTCTTTTTCATATGGATTGGTGCTGTTAGCAGAAAGTGCTTGATGTTCCGGAGAGAAAATATGGTCAAGACCTTTTGAAATGGAATATCTGTCATTAGCGCAGTGAACCACACTTCGGGAAGCTGTACGACCTTTCTGGCGATTGCCGATATTTAGAGTTGGTATGCCAAATGAAGGCACTTCGATAATTCCACTTGAAGAGTTGCCAACAACAGCTTTAACATACTGTAGTGCTGAAAGATATCGTTTTACTCCAAGAGAGGTGAAGGCTTTGGAGTTATCCGGATGATGTTTTACATACTCTTCAATGGCTTGAACTATTGGTTGGTGGCCTGTATCTGAATTGGGCATTGTAAATATCACTCTAAGTTCAGGATATTGCGATATTGCTGCGAGCAACTCACCAATACCTGTTTTTGAATCACCTCCGAGAGTCTCAGGATGATATGTGACAAGTATTGTGCGGTCATTGAATTTGAAATTAAGAGAATTCTCAAGCTCTTCTTTCTCCATCAATGGTATTTGTTTTATGTTCTCCACTCCGATAGAACCTACATTGAAGACTCTTTCCGGATTCTCACCAAGTTGTATGACACGTTTGCGATACTCTTCACAAGAGGTGAAATGGAGTAAGCTCATCTTTGTGATGGAGTGGCGGATTGCATCATCGAATGCACCCTCAGTTACCTCTCCACCATGAATATGGGCTATAGGAATCCTGGAAATCAGTGCTGCGGTGGCAGCAGAGAGCATCTCATATCTATCCCCGAGAATGACGACTATATCAGGTTTAAGTTCCGAATAGGAAATTGCAAACCCTTCTAATCCCTTTGAGATTGACCTTAATGTGGAAACAGGAGAGTCTTCAGCAACTTCGTCAATAATCGGAACCTTTTTGTCAATTTTAAATCCGTCATCCTCAATTTCCCGATATGTTTCACCAAACTTGGGTGAGAGATGCATATTTGTGGCAATAATCTGCAACTGCAGATTTGCATCTGCCTGTACAAGACGCATAAGGCGACTTAAAAGGCCATATTCGGCACGGGTTCCTGTGACAAAGCAGATTTTTCTCATATTTCAATCAATTGGTCTTCTAAAAAATCTCTCTTTGCGGTGAGTCCAATCACCTCGTCCCATCTCATTGGAGAAATGCCATTTCCCGGACGTTTTATAGTGAGGTTTTCTTCGGTAAATAACTCACCTTTCTTTATTGGGCAGGCTGCTACAATACTTTTACGGGCAGCCTCCATATTCTTCCTTTCAGACTCTGAAATGCTCTTTTGGCCTGTTCCCAGCGCTTGCTCAATGTTACGTATGGCACTGATCATTGCTTTCAATTCGTCAGGTTCGAGGGAAGCCTTGTGGTCGGGACCCTCCATTTTCTTATCAAGAGTAAAATGCTTCTCGATTACCGTTGCTCCGAGTGCGACGGCTGCAATAGGTACTTCAATGCCCTCTGTGTGGTCTGAATAACCTATTTGAACTCCGAACTTATCTCCGATGGCTGACATAGCCTTGAGATTTACATCCTTAAATGGTGTCGGATATTCTGTATTGCAATGAAGCACGGCAATCTGATCAATGGATAATCCATTCTTAATCAGTATCTCAATTGCAGATTCGATATCAGACATTTCGCACATCCCCGTGGAAAGAATAACGGGTTCGTGGTATTGACCAATCTTGCGTAAATAGGGATAATTTGTAACTTCTCCGGATGGTATCTTCCACAATCCGAGTTTTAGAGAATGAAGAAACTCTATGGAGTCCATATCGAAAGCGGTTGATAGAAAACGGATGCCTTTTTCGTTACAATATGATATCAACTCTTTATGGTCTTCCTGTGAGAGCTCCAGCTTCTTAAGCATATCAAGCTGGCTTCCACCTGGTTTTCCGATGTTTTTTTGCTGATATTCTGCTTGTTTTGCAACTTTTGAAACCAACTTTTCTGACTTGAAAGTTTGGAATTTTACATAGTCAGCTCCGGCTTCTTTTGCAGCATCAACAAGTTGTTTTGCCATTTCAAGACTACCATTGTGATTTACACCTGCTTCGGCTATAATGATAACTTTGTTCACTTGATCTGATTTTTGGATAATGAGTGTATGTTCACACTACTTGGAATATTGACAACCCTGTCGGCAAGCCATTCTGTGTTCTTAAGTCCATCTGTTTGGCAATTGCGG
>CAYMAX010000105.1:0-2678 GCA_964388595.1 uncultured Muribaculaceae bacterium | reverse complement strand
ATATGGGTATAATTTGCCTTTGTATATATAATTAAGATTAGCAGAATGAAGCATTTTATCCATCAATGATTTTGATGAATGAACCAATGTAATCAGCTGTTCCTCAATATCTTTCCAAGTAATTTTCTTTTTAATCATTATGTCAACTTTTATACATCAACATGTATTTTATAACTCTTGCAGTTACCTTTTGACTATTTAATATTATATCCCTTTATTATTCTTAAACAATTATTAGATTCATATCAATATAACATCTTGGCATTCATGAGTCTCGACTGATTTAAAATAGATATTAAATGACAATAATAAAAGACAGGAAAATAGGACAAAAACCTAAGGCGACCAGCTATTTCAAAAAGTTTACACTCTTTTTTGAACCGAATTTAAACCAAACTTATTTTAAAGCTAACTTATAATATTAAGTGAGATAATATGGCGGAGGGAGTAGGATTCGAAAATACCCCGATATCCTATTGTCAAGGCTTTACGAGAAATCGTATACAGATCTCGTACACATACCCTTCTCGGCTCGCAATAGTTAGTCAAAGTGTCAGAAAAGAAATTAACCGTACCTCACTTATCCTCTATAACAACACAAGCTAACAAATCGAATTTTATATTAAGGCGTACGAACTATTGAGCCAAACGACACGTAACGCTTTTTATCAAGGATTTACACGGTTCACCTCGTTTGAGCCGATTGATCTAAATGACGTAGAACGTCAATTTTAAATCAAATCTTATCTACCCATCCTCTTCGACAAGGTGTGTGTATATCTTGTGGTCAGTATGTCTCTGTTTCTTACAGATGTCTGCGTTAATCGTCGCTTTTGCCAAGGAATTCACCTTAAAGGACTTTCCTGATCGTTACCCGGAAATACCTGTCTCTTTCTGTATCTGCCGGATACTTTTATCGTAAACCCTGTGTGCCATCCTAGTGTAGAGTATTGATCCATTTATATCACCCTTTCCCTCCGTAACATATGTCTTCACAAGGGCCATCCTAAGGGTGGCTCAGTTTTAAGTAGAGCCGGTCTTAAAATCTTGGACATCGACTTAAGTGGTAAAGCTGCTCTATAATGACAAAAGAAAGGAGCAGTGAAATGGCAAAAAGACCAAGAAGAAATCATGGAGCAGCATTTAAGGCAAAAGTAGCATTGGAAGCAATCAGGGGGGACAAGACATTAGTGGAGCTGTCAGAACGCTTCCAGGTACACCCCAACCAGATAGCAGAGTGGAAGAAACAGCTTTTAGAGAAGGCACCGGAGGTCTTCGACAAAGGGAGATCCTCCCAGAAGGCACCGGACATCAAGGAACTCCACGCCAAGATAGGGCAGCTTGCCATGGAGAACGATTTTTTGTCAGGCGCGCTCGGTCGTATAGGCGATGCGAGCGCAAAGAAATGATCCACAGGGAAGATCCTTTGCCTCTCACACGGCAGTGCAGAATATTGAACCTCTCCCGCTCCGGCATCTATTACACCCCGGTGCCGGCAAGCGACAGGGATATGGAACTCATGCGTCTCATCGACAGGATCCATCTCGAGATGCCCCACCTTGGTTCAAGGGGCATGAAGAACGAGCTCCGGAATGAAGGTTGTAAGGCCGCCGGAAGGACCCATATACGCACACTGATGAGGAAGATGGGCATAGAGGCGCTCTATAAGAAGCCCTGCTTATCAAAACCCCATCCCGGCCACAAGATATATCCCTACCTCCTCCGAGGACTTGATATCACAGAAGCCAATTCTGTGTGGTGCTCTGATATAACCTACATTCCCATGGCAAGGGGCTTTTGTTATCTCGTGGCTGTCATGGACTGGGCAAGCAGGAAAGTGTTGTCATGGCGGCTTTCCAACACGCTGGATGCCTCATTCTGCACGGAGGCCCTGGAAGAGGCAATACGGAAATACGGAACACCGGATATATTCAATACCGACCAGGGGAGCCAGTTCACGTCACTTGATTTTACGGACATCCTCATCAATAACAAAATAAGAATCAGTATGGACGGCCGGGGCCGCTGGAGGGACAACATCTTCATCGAACGCCTCTGGAGGACGGTCAAATACGAAGAGGTGTACCTGAAGGCATACGAATCAATCACCCATGCGAAAAAGGAGCTTGGGAAGTTTTTTGATCGTTATAATATACGGCGGCGCCATCAGGGCCTTGACGACAGGACCCCTGATGATGTTTACTGGAGTACCCTGCCAGGGCAGAAGGATGCAGTATGAACCGAAGCGGCGAACCACTTAAGAACTGCTTTTTGTTGTCTGAGAGATCTGGACCGTCACTCGCTACAAGTCAGCTTTCCCAGACCACGTTGAGGAGTGTACTCGGGCAGGCGGAGCTCGATGATCTTCTTTCGCACCGGGACAAGCTTCATGAGAGGCTGCAGGAGATACTCGATACCCACACCGAGCCCTGGGGCATCAAGGTATCCAATGTAGAGGTAAAGAACGTCGACCTGCCGCAGGAAATGCAAAGGGCCAATGCCCGCCAGGCGGAAGCGGAAAGGGAGAGGAGGGCCAAGGTCATAGGCGCCGAGGGTGAATATCAGGCTGCAACGAAACTTGCGGAGGCATCCGATATCCTTTCCAAGAACCCTATGTCGCTCCAGTTGCGCTATCTGCAGACATTGATAGAGATATCGACGGAAAAGAACTCAACAAT
>CAYMAX010000104.1:0-2750 GCA_964388595.1 uncultured Muribaculaceae bacterium | reverse complement strand
CTGTAGGCAGCCCCTTGTTAACGAAATCCACAAATTCGCTGATTCGTCTGTCCTTGAGCTGATTCTTGAAGAGCTCGCTGTATCTGCTGCCCAGTATTGTCGGATTGGCCAACACATAGCCCAGATTCTTGGCAAAGGAAGACTTGCCGGAGCCAAAGAAACCAGAGATCCAGATTCCTACGCCTTCATGAGGCTCGGATGGAGCTTCAGCTATTGCTTTCAGGAGCGCCCTGTAGTGATCCTTGATCCTGTCTGTAGCCACATACTCCGTAATCTCCGAGTAGACTGTCTGCTCATCCAGCTGGTCCACCTGAATTATCTCTTCAATGACCTGGTTTAGATCCCTGGAGAGTAGATCCCCGATTAATTCCATTTCTGCATCTCCCTCTAAAACCTCAGTATATCTTCACCCTATAATTCCCCTGAACTTCCCTGTCCATTAGATCCATAAAACGAAGACCTGTTGTTCCTTCAATAGTCCCCGGATAGAAGAGTATGGTCGTTACCCTGGTGTAGCCATGCATCTCATCGAGCAGCCTGGACATAGGATATATCGCCGGGGCCATAGAAGCGGCTCTCCAGAGAAATGCAATGTGCTTTGCTGGATCCAGTGGCTTCAATCGTTCCGCCAGCAGACACTTAAGAGGACGATAATCAGAATCGGAAAGGTAGATGGTCACTTGCTCCTGAGCCTTTTCGAACCCCATCGCCTTTTCAAGTTCGATTATCTGATCCAATCCCTCAGATGCTTCTATGGCCTGCCAAAGCAGTTCGGACAAAGAGATTTCTACTGTCTCCTTTCCGATAGCTTTCAGTCTGGTGGCGAGCAAGCTCAGCTCTTTTCGCAGCGTCCACTCGTCTTGAGGCTCATACCTCAATATGGCAAAAGGCATATCATGGTAAACGCTCACCCGCTGCGGCTCTGCCTTCAGGTCATTCTCCAATAGCTCAATGCGCTCTTTCAAGGATAACATGAACATACTCCTCGATGGACTCGGATGGGAATACGATCCTGACCACAGAACCTGCTGCGTGATAATCAAGCAAATGCAGCTGGTGAGCTTCAATAAAGAGGTGCTCAACTGCCTCTGTTTCCAGGAAGAATAATTGCCACTCTTTGCTTTCCAAGAGCCGTTTGCCTGAGGGCTGAATCCTGCTCAGGAAATAGGCAATATAACAGAAGGCATCAACCCTGAGATAAGCTGGTGTAAGACGCTTATTTTTCAATCCCTGCAGTACTCCAAAATCCCTCAAGGTACTCATTAGCCCCTGAGCAGATTTCTCAATGGTGTTATCTGACCAGGGTTTAGCAGTTGATCCTTTGGAGATTTTATCCCGGATCCAGTTTTCAGCGTCCTTAACCAGGATATCCTGCCTTCCGCTCTTATACCTCGGCCATAGAACCTCAGTCACGAAATCATGAATTAGCGGATCAGATCTTGCTGCATAAAAATATAGGATCTGGTTCAGGCTGTCTGCGGGATGCTTTGCCCTGATCAGGGTAATTAGGGTTTTTGTCACCTGAACTTCATTCAAATAACGCTGCCGAAATATCTGTAAGATGTCTTCCACTCTTGAACGAGATGCCTTTCCAAGAATGTTTCTTTGGTGGAAATGATCAAAATTGTCTTGAATTGAAGTCGAATCATCCCAGCCGGCCAGCAGGATCTTTGTCTCGCTCAATATCGCGCCCGATTTCAATATCTTGCTTGAGTAATTCTGCACCTTGCTGGATTTCATCTGCATTCCCTCATATGGGGATACGTCTATCTGGTTTCTGCATCCCTCCAATCCTCCCGAAATTTCTGGTTCAGCCATGTTCTATGGATTTATCATTGTTGCGGTTACAATGGCAACAGGATTGCAGAGGAAAATATTAAAAATTATGTGATAAATTAGATTAGGAACGTATAATGAGACAGCATAGCATAAGGACTTCTATCATTCTAAGTTCACCTTGAATGCTCTTTGATACTCTTCGATTCTCTCATCCAAATATTCTTGAAAATTTGGAATATTTTCATCGCCCAAAAGCACCAATCTAGAGATCCCATCCTTTAGATAAAATAGCTCTGCGCCGAGTAATGGTGAGAAGATCTCCCTGGCCAAGTAGAGATAAAACTTCATCTGGAAATCATGAGCCTCGCTATGGCTCTCTGATCTGGAGAACTTGAAATCCAGGATTTTCCAGCCCTCTGCAGTCTTAATCACCTTATCCAGCCGGCCATAGAGTATATACTCACCAAAAGGCTTAGTAATCTCATACTCATTCCTAGACTCTAGCGCCAACTCCATCTCCTTTACCAGAGGATGGTCCTTCAGCAAGCTCAGGTAATTCCGGACATCTTCAATATCAACTTTATTGATTCCTATTTTGTCCTGCGATGCACTCAAATCTCCGCTATACAGAACCTCATCTAGTCCGCATCCATTCCCCATGGCCTCCATGATATGATAGGCCATAAGGCCAAGCGCTGGGCTCTTGTCTCTATCGATATCTTTTGCCGTCTCATCATCATCTGAATCATACTTCCAACCAAGCATCGAAGCTTCATTGATAGAAGTTGGCGAGATGTACTCCTTGAAGGTCTCAGAGGTCACAGGCTCAATGTATCTGGTCTCTAGACAAGCATTTTGTGAAGTGGCGCGTATGGGTATAAGCGTCTCATCAGGTGGAATGACGATATCAATCAGAGATAGAAAGGATGATATTCAAAGAAATCGATAACATAAGGGATGTAGGGGTCATT
>CAYMAX010000103.1:0-2771 GCA_964388595.1 uncultured Muribaculaceae bacterium | reverse complement strand
AAAAGAAACCGGGACTTTATTTCCCTTCGGTAAATTAGAATATCTGAATCGGATGCGGAGGGTGCGAGTATGTGTGTCCCGATTCACCAAATGCGATGAGGGTGATTCCTAATGAAATACACGAGGCGGCTCAGAAACCTACCGTGGATAAGCAGGAAGATATAAAGGTAAAGGATTTTGGATTTTAATTTTCTTTCTGATTGTCAAGAAGTTGAGGACGAAGCCTCTTGGTTCTTTCGAGAGCTTGGGCTTCCTGCCACTCTTTAATCAGTACAGGATTGCCGCTCAACAGAACATCGGGAACTTTCCATCCGTTGAATTCGGAAGGTCTTGTATAGATGGGAGGGGCGAGCAGTCCGTCTTGGAATGAATCCGACAGTGCAGAAGTTTCATCACCGATGGCTCCCGGAATAAGTCTCACTACGGCATCACAGATTACGGCAGCAGGTATTTCTCCCCCGCTAAGAACGTAGTCTCCCACAGATATTTCTCTGGTAATCAAGTGTTCCCGTATTCTGTGGTCTATCCCCTTGTAATGACCGCAGAGTATTATGATGTTGTCCTTACAAGAAAGTTCGTTGGCCATCCCCTGGTTTAGAATTTCGCCATCGGGAGAGGTATAGACGACCTCATCGTAATTGCGCTCCTTTTTCAGCTTTTCGATAATTGTAAATACCGGTTCGATCATCATAATCATTCCTGCATCACCGCCGAATCCGTAATCATCTACTTGATGGTATCTCCCTTTTCCATACTCCCTGATATTGTGAATGTGGATTTCTACAAGGGATTTTTCTTTGGCTCTTTTGATAATCGAGTGATTGAGCGGACTTTCCAACAATTCCGGTACTACTGTAAGTATATCTATTCTCATAATGGCACAAAAATAGTGTTTATTCCACAAAAAAAACTATATTTGCAAGTTAGAAATTTAATAAACTAATTTTATGAGTGAAGATCTTAAACCAATTGCTCAAGAACAACAAGATATTCAAGAGCAATCTGCTACAGTTAGCGAACAAGTCGTTGAATCTGTTAACGATAAACAAATTGATGAAACATTAACTAAAAATGCACCGGAAGAGGCTCCTGTAGAGCATGTTGACTATTCCGACAAAGGGCTGAAGGAGATTATTGATATATTCCAGGAGCTACTTGACGGAGACGATATGCAGAAGCTCTACAAGAATGCAGAAGTTCTGAAGGCTGCTTTTTACAAGACCTTGAAGAAAGAAAAAATAGCAATAGGCTATCAGGTTCCGGCAGAATCTGCAGGAAATACCGAGGCAGAGGGGGAAGATCAGGTTGTTTCAGTCAATCCGTTTGCAGAGATTGAAAGGGGATTTAAGGATCTTTACAACAGATATAGAAATGCACGTACCGATTTTATGCAGGAACAGGAGAAGAAAAAGGATGAGAATCTCAAAATCAAGCTTGAAATTATCGAAGAATTGAAGAACCTACTCGAAAGTCAGGAAGATTTGAATCGTACTTTCCCCGAGTTTCGCAAAATTCAGGATAGATGGAGAGCAGTCGGACCTGTTCCTCAAAATAAAGTAAAAGACATTTATGACACATATCAGCATTATGTCGAGATGTTCTATGACTATGTCAAAATAAACAAAGAGCTTCGCGACCTCGATTTTAAGAAGAATCTTGAGGCAAAGGAGAAGCTTTGTGAGAAAGCCGAGGCTCTTGTAGAAGAAGAAAATGTAGTATCTGCTTTTCGCGCCCTCCAGAAACTTCATGAAGAGTGGAAGGAATTCGGACCGGTGGAGAAAGAATACAGAGAATCGATATGGGAAAGATTTAAAATAGCCACTGCTGCAATAAATAAGAAACATCAGGGGTATTTTGAGTCTCAAAAAGGAAACCAGAAAGAGAATTTTGAGGCTAAGTCAGCTCTATGTGAGAAAGTTGAAGCCATCTCTGCTACAGAGGTGAAAGACTCCAATACATGGAACACCCTATCAAAGGAGATTGAAAATATCCAGAAAGAGTGGAAAAAGATAGGTTTTGCATCAAAAAAGGATAATCAGAAAGTATATGATCGTTTTCGTGCAGCTTGTGACACATTCTATTCGAGAAAGAGAGAGTTCTATTCCGATTTCAAAAATCAGATGCAGGACAATATGGACAAGAAAATTGCTCTTTGCGAGCAGGCAGAAGCCCTTATGGAGAGTGAAGATTGGAAGAAAACATCCGATTTGCTGATTGAACTTCAAAAACAATGGAAAGAGATCGGCCCTGTATCACGCAAAAAGTCCGAACAAATATGGAAGAGATTCCGCGCCGCATGTGACTCGTTTTTCGAGAAGAGGGACAAGCATTTCGGATCTCAGGATTCTCAGTTTGAAGAGAACTTGAAGAAGAAGATTGCTCTTATCGAAGAGGTTAACAATTATCAGCCGGCAGAAGAGAGAGCCGAGAATTTTGAGGCTTTAAAAGCTTTTCAGGTGCGCTGGAACGAAATAGGATTCGTCCCTTTTAAAGAGAAAAACAAAATACAGGAGGCTTTCAAAAAGGCTCTTGACGCTCAGTTTGAAGGTTTGCGCTCTGCAGCTTCAGAAGGCGAAAGCCGTATTTCAAGATACCACAGACGCTTTGGAGAGACCATCAGCAAGGCGGATAGAGCTATACGTACAGAGAGAGAAAAGCTTGTGCAGAAGTTTATCAAGAAGGAACAGGATATTGCCACTTGGGAAAACAATATGGGATTTTTCTCCAAATCCAAAAATTTTATCAGTTTGGTGGGTTGTTTTACCTTATGT
>CAYMAX010000102.1:0-2868 GCA_964388595.1 uncultured Muribaculaceae bacterium | reverse complement strand
GGAATCTCACTGGAAGGGGTAGGAGACGATGCTAAAATTGGGGCGGCTTGCCTTATCATGGCCATCTTGGGAGGGTCAGTACTTCCACCCCTTCAGGCAACATTAATTGATAGTATTCATTTAGGGAACATTCCTCCCATTAATATTTCCTTTGTCATTCCGCTTATTTGTTTTATTGTCATAGCAATATATGGATGGAGAACGAAGCCACAAAATATAACTTAAATTATTGATATTGTATAAAAATAATTTATCTTTATTGCGTTAATATATAACTAATATGGAAACAAAATTTTTCAGATGTAGACATTGTGGCAATATTATTGCCTATGTATTTTCAAGCGGAGTGAAGGTGGTTTGCTGCGGAGAAGTGATGCAGGAACTCGTGCCCAACACAGTGGAGGCTTCTGCAGAGAAACACATCCCTGTAGTGACTAAAGATGGTAACAAAGTTACTGTCACAGTAGGTAGTGTAGAGCATCCCATGCTAGCAGAGCACTACATTCAGTGGATATGTCTCGAGACTCGAAAAGGGAGACAGAGAATGTCATTGGCCCCCGGTGACAAGCCATCACGGGTATTTTATATTGCTCCCGATGACCAGGTGGTAGCAGCATACGCCTATTGCAACATACACGGACTTTGGAAAAAATAGAGTCCGTTAACATTTTTTCATTACTTTTGCACTCTCACTATCGCACTGCTTAACGATAGTGAAGGTGCTTTATAATTATTATACAGAACAATATGAATCGTAAATTCAGATTATTTGCCCTCTTGACAGTTTTGTGTTGCTGCTTAGGATTCGCATCGGGACAGACCAACGAACAGATAAAGGCTGCCAGGGCCTTGGCCAAACAGCAGGGATATTCAGATGCCGAGATAGACAAGATGCTTGCAGGACAGCAGAAAGGCACCGCCACCACAGGTGAAAAGGGGCTCAAGACAGGTGAGGAGGAGATGATGCGTACCATCAATAAAGACGGAAGCATGACCGTGATGAGACTCGACACCACCAAGTTCAAGGAATACGCCCGCCTCGACTCCATCAAACGTTCTGAAGACCAAAAAATCAAAATCTACGGTCACGACTTCTTCCAGTCTTCTTTTCTCACTTTCATACCATCGTTCAATGTCCCCACTCCCGAGAGCTACAGACTTGCCCCCGGAGATGAGGTGGTGCTTGATATCTGGGGAAGCCAATATCTGAGTACTTCTCAGGTCGTATCTCCCGAAGGGAGCATTACTATCCCCGAAATAGGGCCTGTCTATCTGATGGGCAATACTGTAAGAGAAGCAGAGAAGTATCTTCGTTCATATCTCTCTACCTACTATGCTGGCCTCGAAGGAGATAAACCTACCGCTTTCCTTCGCATCTCCCTCGGCAAGATACGTTCTCTGACTATCAATGTAGTAGGGGATGTAGCCAAGCCCGGCACTTATTCTCTCCCTTCGCTCTCCTCTGTGATGTCTGCTCTCTATATGGCAGGAGGTCCTTCAGAGATAGGTACGCTACGAGAAGTGAAAATATACCGCAAGAACAAACTCTCCTCCATATTCGATATGTACGGCTTCTTCCAGGATGGTAAGTACGATTCAAATCTCCGTATCGAAGATGACGACATCATCAAAGTAGGGGCTTATACCAATCTTGTCACCATAGTGGGCGAAGTGAAGCGACCGATGAAGTATGAGATGCTTGACACCGAAAACCTCGAAACTCTCATCCGCTATGCCGGAGGTTTTGCGGACGCTGCCAACACCGAAAGGGTTCATGTCACTCGCAAGAAAGGCTTCAGAAGAGAGAGTTTCGACGTCTCTTCAAGCCACTTCGGCACATTTCATCTTACAGACGGTGACTCACTGACTGTATCTACCAATATCGAAGATAATCTCAACAGAGTTTACATCGAGGGTGCCGTATGGCATCAGGGCAGTTACGCCATCTCCGACACACTCTGCACCCTGCAGCAACTCATCACCTCTGCAGGAGGACTTAAGGATGAGGCATATTACGACAGAGGGTATATCAAACGTCTCAACGAAGTGCGAGATTCTATCTCCATTCATTTCTCCGTAAAAGATGTGATGGCTGGCAATGAAGAAGTAATCCTTTTCAGAGATGACTCTGTCCGCATTTTTGCACACCATGAGCTATCTCCCAACAGCACCATCCTTACCTTCGGGGAGCTGAACAAACACGATACCATCTCATTCAGGCAGGGAATTACTCTCGGTGATGTGATCCTTCTCTCGGGAGGCTTTACAGCCGGAGCTGCGAAGAACAATATTGATGTGGCCAGAAGGAATTTCGACAACACTTCTCAGGCAGGAGACACCATCGCCACCATCTATAATTTCAATCTGCTCGAGCACCCCGAAGACCACAATTTCGAACTTGCACCATACGATATGGTCTTCGTCCGCTCACTTCCCAACTTCAAACGCCAGCAAGCCATTACTATCAGGGGAGAAGTCAATTTCCCCGGTACATACGTAGTGGAAAACAATGTGGTCCGCATCTCCGAAGTGATTCAAAAGGCCGGAGGAATCAATCGTGACGCATATATTATGGGAGCCACCATCAGAAGGAAACTCTCAGAGCAGGAATATCTCAGAGTCAAACTTGCCACCGACATTGCCAAAAAGCAGGTGGGCAAAGATTCTCTGCTCATCTCTTCTGTAAACAGGGGTGATTCGTATAATGTGGGACTTGACCTGCAGGCCGCACTCGACCACCCCGGCACATACTCCGATATAGTATTAAGGGAAGGTGATATCATCGAAATCCCCATTCTTAACAATACTGTCAGGATATCGGGAGGAGTGCTGATGTCCAATGTAGTACCATTCGATGAAGGAAATAGT
>CAYMAX010000101.1:0-2949 GCA_964388595.1 uncultured Muribaculaceae bacterium | reverse complement strand
AGCGCACCACGTTCGGGACGTGGGGGTCGGGCGTTCGAGTCGCCTCATCCCGACTCTTTTTCTCCTAATAAAGATTTTCCGTATTTACATTGCCTTCTATGGCGGGGTCAAACCAAGAGAGAGTGTGCTGACGATCCTCAGTCCATTCTTTGTACTTCAGGTATGCACTGCTGATGTCTTTGGTCTCTGCCGGATATCTCCATGTGAAATCTCCGGAATTGGCAATATCAATAGCCCAAGGATATGTGTTGTTGTATCTGTAATAGATACCGCTGCTCGGATTGGAACGGTCGTATCCTGTCCCGAATAGTGACATATCTGCCAAGAGGGTAGGAGAGTAATCTACGAGGTGTATCTCCTTGCCTCTCATGTCTGTCTGGAAGATGAAAGGATTGAAACCGGCGAAGGAAACAGTCTCTTCAAGTACCGGTGAGGCGAGAGTAATGGTGATAACCTTTGGAGTGGAGGCGATGGCAGGTAGATTGGTCCAGGTATTTATATTGCCGAGCGCATTACCGAAGGCCTCTCTGCAGTCTGAATATACTATGATGGTAGCCAATACATTACCATCTTCCAATAGTCCTCCGCTGATGGTGCCAACATTGGCAGCCATAATGGGAAGCTGAATGCCGAAACCATTGTGCTGAGTGGCACCCAAAGCTTTGGGAGTGATAGTGAGCTTGATGGAAGTGATATTGGAGCCATCTTTGGTAAGTTCGTATTTGTAATCAGTGACAAAATCATTGAAGTCGTAGTCACCTACATATGGCCATAAATCTTCAAAAGCCAATGTTCCTGAATATGTGTCGGCCGGAGCTTCAACACCCGGAGTGGGATTGGTGTTGATGGTGGTAGCAGGTTTGGAAGTGGTAATTTTGGCAAGCATATCATTGAAATCAGCATCTGCTGCCATCTGATTTTCTGCACCCAAAATGAAACATTGGAATTTGTCACTCCAATGCGTGATGCAGAATGGAACTCGTTCGCTTGAGGAGTTGAGTTTGGCTGTGGAATAATGAATATAGGACCTGTTCAGTGAGAATCCTCTTGGTCCGTTGAAACAGTTGTTGCCTGATTGTAAATAACCATTTCTGAGAAAAGCAAATCCGATGTGTGTGCCTGCGGGGAACTCTGAGACATATTTGGTGCCGTTCCAATAGAGCAACTGCACTTTAGTGCCACAGGGAGTCATATCGGGACGACCATTGATGATGGCATAAGTAAGAGGTACATTGCCTTTCAAATCGTATCCGGACGGTAGGTCAGCTGCATCCTGATAGGTATAATACAAAAGAGAATTGAGGGTATTGGCATTCCCACCTACAGTGAATCCACCATCGCTTATGTAGGTAAGGAACACTTCAGTATTATCTTCCAAAATTTTAAGATCTGTTTCTTTAATGTCGGAGTAGAAGCTTTTCTCAGGAAACCATGTGTTGCATAAATCTTTCAGTTCGTTGGAAATCACTTCATAAGAGATAAGTTCGCTTTCAGGATTGAACACTCCCCAGTCAGACTCATAATCGCCCGGAGCTGTAAAGTAAGTGTAGAAATGATAGTTGACACCCAAAGATATCCGGTCTCTCTCTATGCCTGATGTCTGAGGAGCAATAGCTCCCGATGGAGTCACAGTGGCAGTGGGGTGAAGAAGACAAGCAATGCCTATAGAAGCATTGTTGACCTCGGAAGAAGTCAGAGTGATTTTTTGGTATCCGGCATAGTTGGGTATGATATAGAGATTGGTAGTGTTGGATGGAATGGCAGTTTTTACCGATACACTTCCGTTGAGTCGTGTATAACCCTGATAGATGGGACGGATAGTAGAAACGAGATTACCATCCTCATCGTAAGGATTGGCGGTGAAAACGCTGAACAGTACACCGGGACTCTTTTTACCTTCTTCATCTGTGGCTGTGACAGTAAAAGATATGTCGTTCCTCGTTTTGAATGAAAAAGAGGGGTCGAGTTCGTCATAATTGGTGCCCGGGTCTTTGATGCACGATGACAAAATCAAAGTGGCGACTACAATAAGAACATTTAAATGTTTCATAACGATAATAATTTATAATTCCCAAGCCAAAGAGCCGGCCCCCAATATGGCAGCATCCGAATCTTTGAGTGTGGAATATAGTATTTTTATTTTACCTTTCCAAATATCTAAAAGGTGATTATTCATTGACTCCGTGATGGAAGGGGTGAGAAATTCTTTTGCCTTCGATAGACCTCCGAAGAGTATTATCGCTTCAGGTGCGCTGAAAGCTACGAAGTTGGCGAATGCTTCACCCATTATCTTTCCTGTATATCTTAAAATCTCTTTGGCAATGGCATCTCCCTGCGTTGCTGCATCATAAACATCTTTCGATGTTATATCATTGATGGGATGGTCTCTCAGCAGACTTGGCTTGTGGGAAGTCTCCAAAAGTTCCCTGGCAGTACGTGCCACTCCTGTAGCCGAGGTGTATGTCTCAAGACATCCCAAGAGCCCACAGTTGCATTTACGGCCATTGCGAACTATCATAGTGTGTCCCAACTCTCCTGCAAAGCCATCGTGTCCATAGACCACTTTGCCGTCTATGACTATACCACTTCCAACTCCCGTGCCAAGCGTTATCATAATGAAATCTTTCATCCCCTTGGCAATGCCGTAGGTCATTTCCCCCTGGGCAGCTGCATTGGCATCGTTGGTCACCACTACAGGTATCTTCACGATATCGCTTATCATCCTCTTAAAGAAGATAATCATAGGCTTCCCGTCTTCTCCGTAGCTCCATTTGAGATTGGGGGCAAATTCGATAGTCCCCTTGTAATAGTTGCCATTGGGGGCTCCTATGCCTATGCCTCTAATCTGCTCACGCCCACCTGACTGACTTACCAGATAATCAATAGCATTGGTAAGGTCAGAAATGTATGAAGAGAGTTCAGTTTGCAGAGAGGATATCACACTTTGGA
>CAYMAX010000100.1:0-3013 GCA_964388595.1 uncultured Muribaculaceae bacterium | reverse complement strand
AGCATGTCTGGGGGGTGGCAGAACGTCATAAAAAACAGATATCTAAAGCTATGTCTGGAGAACTCTGCGCATTCTACCTTATTGCCGAGGGCGCGGGTGACAACCGGAAAGAACCTGTGATTGGCGGGATTGCTGAGATCGCCTCCGAGACATACGAAGACCTTTCCGATATATTCCCTTCCAAAAGAAATCCATCAGATGTATATCCATATCGGGTCAAAAATTATTCCGGCCATCTTCTCGGAAAAGCTATGAGAGAAATACCCAGGGAAGATATGAGACAGATACTTGAGACGCAGTCTTAGTCAAAAATTTTATTTATGTTTATCACTGACTACCTTAATGAGGGATAAATGGCTGGGGAGATCGAGATAGGAATAAGGCAGAAGCTGAGAGAGGATTTCATATCAGGTGAGACAAATGCCTTCACAGATGAGTCCCTTCTTGAGTTGCTCTTAAGCTATGCTTTGAGCAGAGGAGATCCTGAGCCGCTGGCAAAGAGGCTCATCCTGGAATTTGGTGGTTTGGATGGCGTTTTGTCCTCGGATTTTAATGCCCTTTGCAGGATAAAAGGAGTGAAATCATATACTGCTACTCTATTGAAGCTTGCGGGACATCTTCGATTCAAGGAGACTGCAAGAGATCCACAGAGTTGGACCGCGGGAAAGCCGCAGAAAAGCCAAATAGAGATCAAATCCCCTTCGCAACATGAGCCAACAACGCTTCAACACGTAGCTGGACCAATTCACAGATCAAGCGCAGCCAGGCCTAAAAGCGAACTTTTCACTAACTCAGTTCTAAAGGAGGCCATAGAGCTTCTGCCTGCGCTACCTGATACTGAAGACATCGGCATAATCAGAGCCTTCCTCAAGGAGAACCTCCCTTTCAGCAGCCAGAATACCCGAGACAGATACGTTCCCTATGTTGTAAACAGATTGTTTCCTGACCGCAGGGCAGATCTGGCTCTAAGATCTTTTGCCAGGATTTATTCCGGGCGCCAGGAGCTTCAAGATGCTTGCTTTTACCGGTTCTGCAAGGCAGAGCCCTTGATGCTCTCAGTCTGTCATGACCTGCTGTTGCCGGCTATAGGATACGGCCAAATGGACCGGGCCAGGATCAGAGAATACCTATCGGATCGTTATCCTTCTTCCAAGGTAGTTAATCTCTGTGCCAAAGCAATAGTCAACTCCCTGGTAGCCGGTGGCGTAGCCAGATCTGACAAAAGGAAAATAAGCTTCAATTATCGCGCTCCTGCCATGGCATCTCTGGCCTTCTTGATACACAGTGAGTTTCCAGCGCCGGGTATGTACGAGATCTCTTGGCTGGAGAACAGTCCGCTGATAAGGGCAATGCTCTGGGACCCTGACCGCTTGCTTCCTGAACTCTATGAGCTGAGAAACCTGGGCTTGATCTCCAAGATCTCTGAGATCGATAACATTCGCCAGTTCACAACTGAATTCACTTTAGACGAACTGGTAGACCACATGAAGTCCAGGGCGAAGCCCGTATAAGAGCCTCTGACCACAAGGGATAAAATGATTTTATGAAAGAGGGATGGAGATGAAGGATGCAGATATCATTGAAACCATGGTATCCAAGTTGCGGGTACCAGTGGGCAGGCACCTCTACGGCGTGGTAGGCTCTTACGATGCCCTGGAGCGCTTTAGCCGGAGTCTATTGGATGCCAAGACGCCGGACGGTTTGCCTTTCCCAGAGCCCATCTCTATCAACAAGGGCATCTTTGCAGCTATACCCGAGAACGAGTTCAAGAGGCTGGCGGAGGATGAGCCCAGATATCCAGAGGTAATTAGAGTGAGACTGGCTCAGGCATTCGAAGAATTTCTGCGCCTGACACTGCGAAAGGGGCTGGTTGTTATGAGGGACCTGGAGGTGCTCTTCACTTACGACCTGGATCTCAGTCCCTTCAGGACATTATGCACCGATAAGCAGAGAGCTGTACTGCTTCTGCCGGGAGAGAGATCCGGGGAGCGGATATGCATGTTTGGCTCAGATGACACCTTCCTGCCAGTCGATCTGATAGCAAGCGATCACTTATGGATTCTAAGGTAGAAATATATGAGGCGAGAGGATCTATTAGAGCTGCATTATATCGCCCAATTTGATAATATAGTCTCAGTCCTGCAAAACGGAATACTCTCTCATTCCTCAGCGGAAGGTCTTCCTCATAGGTCAGTCGCTTCTGAGGTTGTTCAAGATAAACGAAGATCAAAATTGGTGCCGCCGGGACAGCCGCTGCACAATTACGTCAATCTGTATATCTGCGGAAGAAATCCGATGCTGTTCAGGCTGAAGTTCAGTTGCGGATATTCTGAACTCTGCGTCTTGAGCATTCAATCTGAAGTTCTGGATCTGCCCGGAGTCATAATAAGCGACCGTAACGCGTCCAGTGACTACGTTCTCTTCAGGCCTGCTCCAGAAGGGCTGGATATTGTCAATAAGGATCTGGTTTTTGCCAGGTACTGGAACCAGCCTGATGAGATTGAAAAGGAGAAGCATGTATCCATTAAGTGCGCAGAGGTGCTTATTCCTAATAGATTGGATGCACGCTACATAAGTGGAGCGTATGTCTCATCTCCCGAGAGCAAACAGATTCTTGAAGGAATTCTCAAGGATGCTGGACTAAACTTAAATGTAGTAGTAGATACATACCTATTCTTCAAATAAGGTGGCGATTCATGGGAGATCAAGTGGAGGTTATTAAGGGCGACATATTTCAGTCCAGAGCCCAGACGCTGGTTAATACAGTTAACTGCGTCGGCATAATGGGAAAAGGCCTGGCGCTGGAGTTCAAGAAGCGTTTTCCCGGAATGTACCGGGATTATGTTAAGCGCTGCAAGAAGGGACAGGTCCGTCTGGGAGAGCCTTATCTGTTTCGTGGTCTGGAGCAGCCCTTTGTCGTCAACTTTCCCACCAAGGGCCACTGGCGCTCAGCCTCTCGCCTGGATGACATAGTACATGGGCTGGATTATCTGGAGAGCCACCACAAGCAGTG
>CAYMAX010000099.1:0-3298 GCA_964388595.1 uncultured Muribaculaceae bacterium | reverse complement strand
GTCCGCCGCACCAAAGAAAAAGAGATACCGGTAATAGTGGTTATTGACGAGGAACACATGTTCGGAGGCCGTAATGCACCAAAATCCGAAAAAGTACTGCGGACTATCAACCCAAAACTGGAAATCCGCATATCTGCCACTCCAATAACTTCAGGTGACCAGATGGTAGCCATAAACCGAGAAGATGTTATTGCAGAGGAGATGATAAAGGAGGGTATCGTTTTGAATCCCGCCATATCTTCCGGTTCGGATGCAGCATCTCTTAATCAGAGACTTATGAAGATGGCTCTTGCGCAGCGAGCATCCATCAAAAAAGCTTATGAAGCACTGGAAGTTAATATTAATCCACTCCTTCTAATCCAGCTTCCGAATGATAGTTCGGAGGCGATGAGCACAGAGGATAATACTATCGCTGAAGAGGTAAAACAATATTTGAAGGCAGTCTGCGACATCACTCCTGAAAATGGCAAACTCGCCATCTGGCTCTCTTCACAGAAAGAAAACCTTGCTAATCTTGATAAACCAGATAATCTTGTAGAAGTCCTACTATTCAAACAGGCAATTGCTCTTGGATGGGACTGCCCGCGTGCAGCTGTATTGCTTATATTCAGAAAGATAGAGAGCACTGTTTTCACCACTCAGACCGTTGGTCGTATCCTCCGTATGCCGGAACAGAAATTTTATCCTGCCGACATTCTCAATAAAGGTTATGTCTTCACCAACCTCAGCCGTGAAAAGATAGAATTTGTGGCAGACGAAATGAACTATATGTCCAATATCACCTGTCACCGTAGAAAAGGCATCTCGAATATCGAATTGCCATCTGTATATCAAGAACGCACAAGTGCAGAGCGTAACCGTCTGGGGCCGGACTTCAAAGTTACTCTTCGCGAAATCTTTGATAATAAATGGTTGAAAATCCCCGTTCAGTTAAGTCTCTTTTCTCCTTTTGAGACTGAAGGTGAAGAAGACACCCCGATAGCCACCCCTTCAGGAGTACTCTTTGAACAGTCAGAGAATCGCAAAAAGGCTGAATCTCTGGGGATAAACTTTGCCGTCAAAAATATCACAGTAGAAATACCAGAAGATGTGGTTTTTCGTGTAGATGAACAGTATATAGATGTAAAAGTCAAACGTGTAAGAATTGCCAGAACAGTAGAAGAAATCGACCGTGTTTATAAAATTTATTGTCGCAGTCTCCTGAATTCTTTTGAAAAAACACACAGTACCAATGTCCTGGCAGGTTATCTTGTGGAATACCTTGAATACGCATTCGACATCTTTGAAACCGATGCTAAAAAAGTGGTGCTGTATTACCTCAATAAACCCAAATTTACCGAGGTGCTTACATTGGCGCTGGCACGTTACAAGAAGATTCTCTCCGACAGACAAGAAAAAATCAAGGCAGGTTCATACAAGCAATACACTTGGGAGATACCCGAAGACCGCATCTATAACGAAACCTCTCATAATATTCTTGAAGATGTTGGATATCACGCCCTTTTGCCGTATGCCAGACTGAAGACATCATCTTCTCCGGAAATTTCTTTTGAAAAATTCCTTGAAGAGAATGGCCGGTACATAGAATGGTGGTACAAAAACGGAGACGAAGGGAAACAGCATTACGCTGTTTCTTACACAAAGAAAGACGGTACCAGCGGCCTTTTCTATGTGGACTATGTAATCAAAATGCGAAGTGGCCATACTTTCTTGTTCGACACCAAAACCGAAGAAAGCGATGAAAATGCACCACAAAAGCATAATGCCCTATTGGATTATATGCAGAAAGATGAAAACAAATCGCTTGGTTTGAAAGGAGGGGTAATTATCTGTAACCACGAAGTATGGAAATACTGCCCTTTTAAAATATACAACACCATCGTCTTGGACGGATGGGTGGCCTTTTTCCCCGACCGAAACTAAAACTGACATATTATGAATAAAGGTTTAGACCAGAGTTTTCTTCACTATGACCCATTTTTCAAGTAGAACAGTGGGGGATTTTTATGTTATTATTCTCTTTCAGATGTTCGCTTCCTGCATGGAGTCTACAATAGACTATGTTTTCTTGCATCTGAGGAAATAAAGTACTATTTTTGTTACCCGAATAACTAAAACAAAGAAACTATGCATATCGCTGTCGCGGGGAATATAGGAAGTGGCAAAACCACCCTTACCCGCATGATTACAAAGCATTACAATTGGACTCCGAAATACGAATCAGTTGACTTCAACCCTTATCTCGCCGACTTCTACAACGACATGGAAAGGTGGTCGTTCAACCTTCAAATATATTTTCTGAATAAGAGATTTCTCGATGTTGTAGAGATAAACAAAGCCAAAGAGGTGGTGGTTCAGGACAGAAGTATCTATGAAGATGCCTGCATTTTTGCTCCGAATCTTCATGCCATGGGACTTATGTCCACAAGGGATTTTGAGAATTATTCATCGCTGTTCTACCTGATGGTATCTCTGGTAAAGGCTCCGGATCTGCTTATTTATCTCCGTTCTACCATCCCCAACCTTGTCAATAACATTCAGAAGCGCGGCCGCGAATACGAAAGCAGTATCCGCATAGACTATCTGAAAGGACTCAATGATCGTTATGAATCTTGGATTGAAGGGTATAAGGATGGCAAGTTGCTGATTATCGATGTAGATGCTTTGAAGTTCGAGGATAATCCGGAAGATTTCGGTACGATTACCGACAGAATAGATGCCCAGCTCCACGGTCTGTTCTAACTAACCTGCTCTTCTGCCGGTGAGGTTATTCAGCCTTCTCTGTTTTTTCATGTGAATCTGACCGTTGCGGTGTTACGGGTTGCACAGTATTCTTTATCTTTTTCTTGTAAACCGCCACGCTTATCAGAGATATGATACCGCATATAATCATCTGAACTACTTGTGATTCATGAGAAATTGTGGCAAAAATCAATCCGGTTGACTGTGTAACGCCATAGATGGGAACCAATGTCATGCTGACGATGAAGTGATATGCGCCGAATCCGCCTTGTACAGGGACCACCCATCCGAGTGAGCCTACAACCATCAGAAACAATGCATCCATAACGTCAAAATCCGCGATTGACGGAAAAGCATATATTGTAAAAAGGCTTGTTGCCCAATAACTTAACCATATAAGGATAGTGTAGATGTGAAAGGCCCATTTATGGTCCATTTTAAATCCCGCCTTGACTCCGCCGACAAGTCCGTGCCACAATTTTATCATTTTAGCACCGAATTTGGAACGAGAGACCTTCTCCTTATTGGCTTTTAATATAAAATATATCACCAGACA
>CAYMAX010000098.1:0-3325 GCA_964388595.1 uncultured Muribaculaceae bacterium | reverse complement strand
CCTTTCAACATCCCTCTATATGGAGATCATGTCAGCCTTTTTGCAATATTGATGGCAGTGTCAATGTTTTTCTATTCCAAGATGACATCCGGGCAGACAGACAATAATCCACAAATGAAGAGCATGAGATTTATGACTCTCTATTTCATGCCTATTATGATGTTATTTATTTGTAACAATCTCTCCAGCGGTCTTAGTTACTATTATATGCTTTCCAATCTGATTACAATGCTTCAGACATGGGTCATAAGAAAGTACTTTGTAGATGAAGACAAGATCATGGCACAGATCAAAGTTAATTCGGCAAAAGCTCCCAAACAGAAATCAAAATTTCAGTTACGTCTTGAAGCTGCACAAAAAGCGCAGCAGGAAGCAATGAAAAACCAAAGGAGATAATCATCGGATCTCATGAATACTATCTCTGATAATATAGAAAGAATAAGAAAGGAACTGCCATCAACTGTACGGTTGGTGGCAGTTTCCAAATTCAAACCGGCAGAAGCGATAATACAGGCCTACAATTCAGGACAGAGAATTTTCGGAGAGAATCGTCCTCAGGAGTTGAGTGCAAAAGCTCAAATTCTCCCAAATGATATACAATGGCACTTCATAGGACATCTTCAGTCCAATAAGATCAAAATGGTTGTGCCGTATTCTTCACTTATTCATTCAGTTGATTCGGAAAAGTTGCTTGTCGAGATCAATAACTACTGCCGTACCAATCATCACAAAGCAAATATTCTGCTTGAATTTCACATTGCCTCTGAAGCGAGCAAACAAGGGTTTTATCTTGACGAAGCCTTGGAGATGATTGACAGGATAGGCGAAGATCTCACTAATGTCTCTATCAACGGTATGATGGCGATGGCTTCATTTACCAATGATCAGCATACCATCAGAAAAGAATTTTCAGATTTTAATCATATTTTTGACACCATTGTTGCTCATCAGTATCCATTTACAGAACATTTCAGAGAAAAATCCATAGGCATGTCCCAGGATTATCATATAGCCATAGAATACGGTGCCACTTTGATAAGAATAGGTACAGCTATTTTTGGTCCGCGGTAAATACGTGTACTGCTTCCCCTGTAAGGTATATCTCGTTGAAAGAATTTCCGTCAGGGGTAAACTCCACGCTGAGCTGATGATGTGTAGTGTAGACAGGGTAAATATATCGGCCGTCGCGTGGAGGGGAGAAGCGTATTCCTTTGATGTAGGCTGCTATGGCAGTGGCCACCACTCCTGTCCCGCAGGCTAATGTTTCCACTTCGATTCCTTTCTCATAAGTACGCACGAAAAGATGGTCTTTGCACCGTTGCACGAAATCGACATTGGTCCCTTCGGGGGCATATTCGGGTTTATATCTCAATTTGCGTCCCAATTTGACAACATCGAGGTCTGCGACATTTCTCTTAAACACTACCAGGTGGCGGCACCCGGTATTCATGAAATACCCTTTTACCCCCGTCACATTCATCATCTTCAATCTTACTACAGAAGTGTTACCTTCCCTGGAGATAATGGAGCCGCTATGAACTCCGTCAGGTGCTTCAAATACGAAGTGCTCCAATCCCTTGGAGGCTGCAAATGCAATAATGCACCTTCCTCCATTGCCGCACATCATCCCGCACGATCCGTCTGCATTGAAAAAGCGCATTTTGAAATCGTACTTTTCGCTCTTTTCATAGAAGATAAGTCCATCTGCTCCGATACCGAATCTTCTGTCGCACAATGACCTGATTTGGTCAACGGAAAGATCGTGCTGACCATCATAATTGTCGATGATGACGAAATCATTGCCTGCACCCTGGTATTTGTAAAGTGTCATTTTAGTTAGTTTTTATTAGGTCTACCATTGCTTTGGCCACCCTCAGGGAGGCACCCGGGGCGCCGAGAGCACCAGTCACTTCTTCATATCCGAGCTTCATTTGGGAGATATATTGTTTATCTTCCAAAAGCCTTTTGACCTCGGCTGCCAGATGTTGTGGAGTGCATTCATTCTGAATAAGCTCTTTGAAAATCAGTCTGTCCACTATGAGGTTGGCCAAAGATATGAAATGTATTTTAATCAGATGACGAGCCACGATATAAGAGATGGGATTACCTCCGTAACCTACCACCTGAGGTGTGCCGATAATAGCTGTTTCAAGACTTGCTGTACCAGATGAGACGATAGCAGCCGAGGCATACTTAATCACGGAATAGGTGTCATCAGCGATGACTTTGATGTTTGAACCTTGGATAAAACGCTCGTAATATGAGATATCTATCCCTGGGGCTGCTGCAAGCAGGTAGTCGTATTCAGACCCGATCAAACGAGATGCTTCGACCATCTTGGGAAGTAAGAAATTGATCTCCAGCTTTCTGCTGCCGGCCAGAAGTGCCACATAAGGTTTACCTTCCGAATGGTTGTGAAATGTGCTCTGAGCTATGCGGTCAATGAGAGGGTTGCCGAAATAGAGTGCATCTATCCCTTTTTCTTTGAAATATGACACTTCAAAGGGGAATATGATGAACAGCTTATCTACATATTTCTTGAGCAGTCTCAGACGGGACTCTTTCCAGGCCCATACTTTCGGAGAGATGTAATAAAAGACTTTTAATCCGTGTTTCCTGGCAAATTTGGCAATTTTGAGATTGAATCCTGGGTAATCAATCAGAATAAGTACATCAGGTCGGTATTGCAGGATATCTTTTCTGGCCAGTGATAGATTGGCAGAGATTCTTCCGAGGTGGCTTATCACTTCGACAAATCCCATCACGGCATTCTCTTTATAGTCGACCACCAATGTGCCTCCAACGCGTGCCATCATCTCTCCGCCCCAGAAACGGAAATCAGCCTGAGAATCTGCCTGAGAGAGACCTTTCATCAGATTGGATCCATGCATATCGCCGGAAGCTTCTCCTGCTATGAGATAGTACTTCATTATTTAAGATGCCAAAGGGTCTTCAATCTTTTGAGTTCGTGATAATCTGTGGTGTCTATCAAATGGGGAACGATGGTGACATAACCCTGGTCTATCAGAGTGTGGTCCCCTATGCCGAGTGCATCTTCCAAGTCTTCGAACATGCCGGTCATCCAGTAATAGTCATTGCCCTGTTCGTCCACTTTCACAGAATACTCTTTGACCCATCTTCCGTGTCCCCTGCGAGCCATTCTTATCCCTTTTATCTCTTCTGGAGGAAGGTTGGGGAAATTGACATTGAGATATACATCAGGTGAGGGGGGAGCTTCGAAATATTGGTCCAGGATAAACTTGCCGTATTTGTGCACACAGGATAAATCAGGGTCGGGATGGTGAGTGTTTATGGAAAATCCGAT
>CAYMAX010000097.1:0-3610 GCA_964388595.1 uncultured Muribaculaceae bacterium | reverse complement strand
ATATGATGGGCAACCTCCTTGCGCATAATACAGACCCGGCGCAGAAAGTTCTCTCAGGATATGGAGCAGAAGATTACACCACATTCGTCGAGGTGGAAGTTTACTATCGCTCCCGTACCCTTTACGGTACTATGAGATATCGTTTCTATCCCGGTAAAAACAATACCTCGAACTTCGACATAGAGAGAGGATGTCAATACTTTATTACCATCTCCCCTGTGGGCGAAGGGATGAATGTGAGCAACTGGAGAATAGATGCAAGCTGGATGAAATATTATGTACAGAGCATCAATCTGCCAACGAGGGATATAGTGGAACTCTATAGTTGCCCCTCTCCATATTATTTGCATTATAACATTTTTCCGGCCTCAGCTGCCAACAAGACCCTTTCGTGGAGCAGCACCAATACCAATGTCGCTACAGTGGCTTCAGATGGTGGGATATCTGTGTATATGAAAGGAAATACCCAAATCATTGCTACTACCACTGACGGAAGCAATATAAGTGATACTACTTATCTGGTGGTTTTCCCCGAAAAAATAATTATTAAAGATTTATAAAAATTTTTGGCAGTCCGAAATTATCATCTATATTTGCAGTCCCAAAGTGGAAGGGAGCATAGCTCAGCTGGTTTAGAGCGTCTGCCTTACAAGCAGAGGGTCGGGGGTTCGAATCCCTCTGCTCCCACACTCAAAAGCACTTACAGATTCTGTGAGTGCTTTTCTTTTTAGTACTGCTTCCCCTTATTTTATTTCTGTGAACTTGTAGTGCTACTTCACTCTGTTAGCACTGCGAATTTTTTCAAGTGCCTCTGCCACGACAAAGCAGCTGCCTCCGATGAAAATCAGGTCAGAGGTGGAACCTTGCATCGCCATGTCCATGGCCTGTGCTATGTTGCCGATTGACTTTGACGGAATTGCTTTTTTAACGCCGAGCATTTCCCAGTAGTCTTCCATTATCTTACGTAGTGAGTCAGCAGGCATGGCGCGTGAACCTGTGGCATTGGTAAAATAATATTCTGCTTGTGTTGAAGTGGGAATTATTCGTTTTATCTCGTTTATGTCTTTGTCTCCCGATATGCCGAAAATGATTTTCAATTTAGAGTATTTTCCTTCTTCAAAAGTCTTCATCAACTGCTCTGTGACAGGACGCAGACTATGTTCATTGTGAGCAATATCGCAAATGATGGTGGGATGAGTACTTAATGTCTCCCAACGACCATGAAATCCGGTGTATTCAGCAGTATGTACTACTGCGTCCATCTGGGGAATCCCGAATATGCAGTGAGAATAGATACCATAGGCTTGGAGTGTCTCGAGTGCACTGAGAGCTATGTGGAGATTGGATGACTGGTATAGTCCTTTCAGGTCCATAATTCTGTGCATTTTGCTGAAATCTATGTGGGTGTAGGTACCTGCCTGTATCAATTCGCTGTCTTTGGTTTGAGCTGTATCTTTGAAAATTTTGACAACCGAGTCAGTCATATCTCCTATTACGACAGAAGTTTGATTTTTGATGATACCCGCTTTTTCGGTGGCGATTTTCTCCAAAGTATCGCCGAGCATATCTTTATGGTCGTATCCGATGGAAGTGATGATACTAAGTCTCGGAGAGACGATGTTGGTGGAGTCAAGCCTGCCACCCAATCCTGCCTCTATTACAGCTACATCGACATGTTGGCTTGCAAAGTAGTCAAACGCCATCGCCGTGGTAATCTCAAAAAAAGAGGGATTGTGCTTATTGATAAAGTCCAATGATTTATTCAAAAAGTCGAGAATATCTTTCTGAGGGATGATTTTGGAATATTTTCCGTCGCTGTTTTCATCCTGTGGCATCTTCTGGTCCACTATTTTTATCCTCTCTCTGAAATCTGAAAGATGTGGAGATGTGTATAGTCCCACTTTCATGCCAAAAGAAGAGGCAATTGAACTGAGAATATGTGCTACGGAGCCTTTGCCATTGGTACCGGCGATATGGATGATAGGATAGCGTTTGTGAGGATGATTCAACATGTCATCGAAAGCCTGCATATTCTCAAGACCCGGGTGATAAGCCTTCCTTCCTTCGTTTTGAAAGGATGGAGCTTGGTGATAAAGTGCCTCAAGAGCCTCTTGATAGTTGGAATAATTCATCTTTCGATAATTGATATCGATACAAAAATACTTAATTTTTATATGTGTTGAAAATTTGTTTGCAAAAAGAGAGTAATAATATGTCGTTTAGGAAAATAAACTTTAATTTTGAAGAATATATCATACAAGACATAGAAATGATTCTTTTCTTTCGTTCCCAATCCGCACATCTGATAGCTGTAAGCACTCTTTCTCCCCTTCCCGACCACGATATTAAGGCTCTTTTATGGCTTTTCGACGATGCTTTCCTTATAGCTGGAGATGCAGTCTCAGGCACTTTTATCGGCCCTCGAAGAGAGATGGTCACTCCCTGGAGTACTACGGCCGTAGAGATCACGAGAAACATGAATATTGAGGGGATTAAGCGCATCGAAGAGTTTTTCCCTGTTCCTGACGGAGAGACCCCTACTCACGATAAAATGCTTCAAAGGGTATATAAGGGACTTGACCAGGATATTTTCTCCGTTGATAATGTCCCCGAACCCGTCGAGTATATTGATAATCTTCCAGCCTATAACATCAAAGAGGGTTTGGCTCTCTCACCTTCAGAGATGGAATATCTCGAATCCCTCAGCAAATCACTTAAAAGGCCTCTTACGGATAGTGAGGTGTTCGGTTTCTCTCAAGTCAATTCGGAGCATTGCAGACATAAGATATTCAACGGTACTTTTATCATAGATGGTCAACAGATGGAGTCTTCTCTTTTTCAAATGATTAAGAAGACTTCTAAACTCCATCCCGGGTTGATAGTATCTGCATATAAAGACAATTGTGCATTTATCGAGGGTCCCAAAATATCGATGTTCCATCCCGCTACCGGCACCAAACCAGATTATTTCAAGATGTTTCCCGAGAAGACAGTGATATCTCTGAAAGCTGAGACTCACAATTTTCCCACCACAGTGGAGCCATTCAACGGTGCTGCCACAGGGAGTGGCGGTGAGATTCGCGACCGTATGGCCGGAGGCAAAGGTTCTTTTCCCCTTGCAGGTACTGCTGTGTATATGACTTCTTATCCCCGTTTTCAGGAAAATACTGCAGCAAGGCCCTATGAATCGCAGATACCTCCACGTCCGTGGCTCTATCAGTCTCCTCTTGAGATTTTAATCAAGGCATCCAACGGAGCTTCAGATTTTGGTAATAAATTCGGACAACCTCTTATCTGCGGCTCCCTGCTTACTATGGAGCACAGTGAGGATAATGGCTCCGAATGTAGAAGATATGGTTACGACAAAGTGATTATGCTCGCCGGCGGTGTCGGATATGCCAAGAAGAACGATTCCATCAAAGCCACTCCTCAGCCCGGGGACAAGATAGTGCTCATAGGTGGAGACAATTACAGAATCGGCATGGGAGGTGGTGCTGTCTCATCTGTAGCTACAGGAGAATACACCAACAGTATAGAACTCAATGCCATACAACGTTCCAATCCGGAGATGCAGAAGCGCGATTACAACGCCATCCGTGCTCTTGCAGAG
>CAYMAX010000096.1:0-3799 GCA_964388595.1 uncultured Muribaculaceae bacterium | reverse complement strand
CATAAATGTCCGAGAATAATACTCCTAAACAGACACGAGGCGTAACCCTTCGTGAGCCAAAAGACGTTCGCAGAGTTTGCCAGCGGATAGTCTCCAAGGCATTCCAGCAGGGTGAGGAGCTGCAGTACTCAGGCCGAATATCTCAGCTAATGGGTTGCTGGATGAAGGCCTGGGAACTGGATAAGCTGGCTGACATCGAGAGGCGACTTGAGGCCCTGGAGAGAGCACAGGACAAGAAATGAGTCAGGATTCTCCATCACTCAAATCTCGATCCTGGCAATTATCTTTTCCAGGAGGAATGGCTCGTGAAGCTTGATCATTTGAAAAGGCGTATTGATGCCATAGAGGACCGAATGCTGCCTGTAAAGAGCGATACGGAAAAGATCCTTGAAAAGTGTACCGATGATGAGCTTAGGAGGCTTGAAGCCATTACAGGGAAGAACGAAGATCTGACTGAAGAGGAAATCCAATTCCTTGCCGATCTGGAGGCCAGATATAGGCCAGGCGGAAAGCTAGGTGAATGAGGCTTGATATCATTTCTCGGAGGCTTGCGGTCCTGGAGTCGGAGAACTGTCCTCATTGCAGGGCATTGGCTGCTATGAGCGAAGAAGATCTTGATGCTCGTTTCCAAGCCCTTATTTCCGGTAAGCATATGATGGATGATTTGCCGGAGCCGAGCCCCTCATGCTCGCATTGTCAGAGGTTTGGGGGTATGTCCGAGGAGGAGCTTGATGCTGAGCTGGCTAGGCTCATTAGTATCTTGGAGGCTGCGGAAGGATATGATAGCGAGCAAATTGTCTCAAGATGGCGGGAAAGATGAAGCTGGCCAACTTAGAATGCCGCCTGGCAGTCCTGGAAGAGAGAACGAAGCCCAGAATGATAGCGTCGCTGGCAGATTTCGTCATCTGGTGTGCGAATGGCTGCGAGGGAGATGTTGAGTTCACCCCAGCCATGAAAGAAGCCCTACCGAGGGCATCAATGGGGCAATGAGGCGAGACGCTATCTCGCCAAGCGGCTTGCGGCTCTGGAAGCGAATGCAAAGCCGCGAATGATATCATCCTGGGTCGATTTCATGATATGGCTGGATGAGCATGAGCGCAATGAGGGTGAACTTAAAGAAGAATTCGCTCGGATCTGCAGAGCTTGTCGAAATGGCTTCTCCCAAAAGCCATGGGTTTGTATGTATGTAGAAGTGAACGATAACTTCGGGCCTACCACGCCTGAGGGAGCGATATGGGATCAGAGAGCGGAGAAAGAGCTTCAGATTTTACATGACGCTAAGGTCGGATTCATTCTGCGAATGGTCGGTTAAGAATCATATGGAAGAGCTGGCCCATGAGGATGCTCAGAAGTACATGGCAGACTGGTATGAGAGGGCTGTTGATGAGCAGAAGAAAGAGCGGAGGAATTATAAGAAGCAGCTAAAGGCCCAGGAGAAACAAGCAGAGCGGATATCTCTGATAAATGAAGATGATCTCGTCTCGGTTCGGTGGGATGGGCTAGAGTGCATTGGAGCTTAATAGAGGGCAAACTTATATATTATTGAATGACGTTGAGTTAATCGCGCGAGTATTGAATAACGGATGCCGTGGACTTTAATTAAGAGATACATATGCGAGGTATATTAATTAAGTGATGAATGATCTGCTTAATTGCACGTTGATTAATTAAATATGAGTACATATTATATGCAATAAACTAATATATGTTGAGCGCTAGTTATTAATAACTGTTTTAGGAATGGTGGTGGCTGGGATGGAATTGGCTGAGTTAATAGGAAAACTGAAAGAGGTACTTACATCCGAAGGGAAGTCGATTCCCGAGCTGTGTAGGATTCTTGAAGAAAAGGATCAGTACAAGTTGATGGAAGCAATTGCTGAATTAGAGAATTCAGGCTTCGCTATTCTGGATGGTTATTATAGAATCTATAGAGAAGATGGTGGAGCTATTTATCAAGCTAAATATTCTAGAAAAACAGCCAACATCTCAGACAGTGCTGCGATTAGCGTCCCAGCGAGCGCCCCCATATGAGATAACTGAACCGGATGGGAGGACCCAATTGAGTTCATCTGCAATAGCGCCTAACTGCAAAGATACCTTTCCGGAAAGCTGGGAAGATTTTGGGAGAATTTTGGATAATTATATCCATTCTAATATAACTACCTTGGATCAAAAGTCATATGACGTTATTTTAGGATTTTCCAGGGGAGGGACCATACTAGCTAATGCATTTGCTTGCTTATTGAAAGATAACGGATCAAAAATATATTCAGATCCGCTAAAGGCATCTGTAAGACCGATTCCAAGAGGCCTCACATTAAAAGCAAAAGACTCATGCTTTATAATGAATCAAGCTGCGACATATCAAGAAGTCTCTGATATCATCGAAAATTTGGAAAGGGACTTGGTAGATTATAAAGAAAATATTATACGAGGAATAAATAAAGGCGTTCCAATCAATGTCCTCATAATGGATGACAACCTGACTGGTGCAACTCGGGTTAGTTTTCTTGAAGATATATTAGAGGATATGAAATCTCGTGGAATAGTCGCCAATCATGATACCCTCGCATATGTCCGACACAGAAATTTTCTAGAATCAGAAATACCAACAATAAGGGCGTTTCCCAAAGACCCGAAAATTGAAATGTTTAGCATGCCGTGGCATAAACCAAGCCATGAAAAAAAGGATTTACATTTTCAAGATGAAAATATCGATTTAATAAAATTTAAATTTAAAATTGATACGAATAAAACTTTAGATGAGTTCAAAAAATCAATAGCATCAATAAAGCATTTCAGGATAAGGAGAGAAAAATTTCTTGTTAACGGATCGAGTGAATTCCTCTTGGAATATGATCCAAGAGGTGTGATCGGACTAAATTTTCTCACCAATAAATATTATCCACCCAAAAGGTGCCTTGAATCAGGGAAATTACAGATGGCTGACGTCGATGCAGATCCCTTATACCTTCCGATTTGTTCTTTTTACAGAGGCAAGTTAACTATAGGGTGCTGCTTAATGTGTTCGGTCCTTAATTGTAATGAAGAGCTATTTAGGGAATCCATAGAATCTGCAAATAGTGAAGCCATTTTTATCGAATTGATATTCGGACATATTAATGATGAATTGCAGGATGCAATCAAAGCATGGATGCTAAAAAGATTTCCAGATATCATGGTAAATCTATGAAGGAAACTTGTAGTATATATATTATTCCGTTTTTAGCAGGAGTCCATTTTGATGCTGATCTTCAAAAACATGAGTGGCAAAAATTCGAACATAACATACCTATTCGAATTACAAGGGATCCAATTGAAGAGTATACGAAGAAGATAATTCATGGTGGCAATGAGTACGCCATTGTCTATAGAAAATACAAGTCATTGAATTGTTTTTCGTTCATTATCACAGGGAGTTCAAGCGATAACCAAATGAAAAATGATATTGATGAATTTAATTCAATATTTCATAAATATAGAATTGAATGTGGATTAATGAATCTATCATTTTATATAAATTATATATTGAAGTTCTTTGAAGGCTCTCATGATTTACAGAGTGCAAATAGCAATTCTCATGAACTATTCTCAGAGAGTTATGATGGCAACAAGTTATATTGTATGGGAAATAATATATATAATTTAATGATAAAATTTGATTCGCGCCTGTCGAATCAGATCAGAGATAATATGATAACATTGATTTCGGAATCGGAGATCGCCTATCATTTTCAACCGTATATCTCCAACGAATCTGTCTTGCAAGAAAAACTAAAGATTGGATCAAATGATTTAC
>CAYMAX010000095.1:0-3804 GCA_964388595.1 uncultured Muribaculaceae bacterium | reverse complement strand
CTCAAGTCCTAAATTTCTAATCTCTTCACCGATTTGTTTTTTCTGAAGTCTGTGGATGATGGCTTTGCCAAAGAACAATGCCACCAGGATGGCAGTAGTGGCAGCAAGCATACTCCTTACAGAGATATACTGCAACAACCCTGAACCGGGGAAATCATAAGAAGATTTCAGATATTCAAATAGATGATAAAGCATAGAATTCTTTTATTATTTCTTTGTCGTCGAAGTGGGATTTTACCCCCTTAACTATTTGGTAATCCTCGTGCCCCTTTCCGGCCACAAGTACTATCGAACCTTCAGGTGCCATTGAAAGTGCTGTACGAATGGCTTCCTTTCGATCTACGATAAAAAGTGTTTTGGACAATCCGTTATTGTCAAGACCTGCTTTCATGTCTTTGATGATATCTTCAGGCTCTTCGAAACGGGGATTGTCTGAAGTAATAATCACCTTGTCGGCATATTTGGCTCCGATTTCGGCCATCTCGGGCCGTTTGGTCTTATCTCTGTTGCCGCCACATCCAAACACGGCGATGACTTTTCCAAGTGGAGTGAGTGTTTTCAGAACATTTTCCAAAGCATCTGGTGTGTGAGCATAATCGACAACTGCTGTCACATTTTTACCCCCCTTAAAATATTCCAGTCTTCCTGCTACAGGAGTCAAGGCACTGATGCCTTTCAATACTTCATCGCTATCTCCTCCGAGAAGGATGGCAGCACCATAGACCGCTATTATGTTGTGTGCATTGTGGTCACCGATAAAACCTGTCCAGACTTCTTTGCCGTTGATTTCCAACAATGAACCTTCAAGACTTCTCTCCATCACTTTCACTTTGAAATCGGCGGCAGTGCTCATGGAATAGCGGTAGACTTTGGCGGCTGTATTTTGGACCATTATCATACCGTTGCGGTCATCTATGTTGACCAAAGCAAATGCCTCTTCGCTAAGGGAATCGAACAGCAATTTTTTACATCTGATATATTCTGAATAGGTCTTGTGATAGTCAAGATGGTCGTGGGTGAGATTTGTGAAGATAGCCCCTCTGAAGATGAGACCGGCTACTCTGTCTTGATGGAGAGAATGGGAACTTACCTCCATAAAACAATATTGACATCCCTTTTCCACCATTCTGTTGAGGAGAAAATTGGTAGTGATGGGGTCTTGAGTGGTGTTGATAGTGGAGAATTTCTCATCTTCTACATAGTTGGCGATGGTGGAGAGAAGTCCGCAACCAAAACCCAAAGACCTGAAGAGTCTGTAGAGGAGTGTGGCAATAGTCGTTTTGCCATTGGTCCCTGTGATACCCACAAGCTGAAGTTTGGAGGAAGGATGATCGTAGAAATTGTCGGCTATGAGGGCTTCACTCTTGCGAGAGTCCCTGACCTTTATCCAGGTCACATCATTGTCGGCTCTTTTCCCGGCAGCTTTTTTGTCTTGATAAACTATGACCGATGCCCCTTTCTCGATAGCCTGTCCTATGAATTCGTGACCATCATTGTCGAAACCCCTGACTGCAATGAATAGTGAATTCTTTTCACATTTTCTGGAGTCGCAAGTGACAAGAGATATTTCTCTGTCAAGGTTCCCGAAAGTTTCCTCGATTCCGATATTTTCTATTATATGTCTTAGTATCATATTATTCCGATAATATTATTTCTATTTTAGCATTGCGGGCGAGTGGGGTACCTGCCTCAGGATATTGAGAGGAGACTCTTCCCTTTCCTTTAAAATTGACTATATATCCTTCATTTTCAAGAATATACAACGCATCCTTCAACCCCATGTTCTTGACATCGGGGATAATCCCATCTTCTATCTTCAATTCTGAAGCTACCAGACGTCCTTCATCATCTTCATCAATCTTCACCCAGCCTTTATCGTTGAGAGTTATTTTATCTTTCATTGGAAGAGATGTGATGGTATACTTTCCCTCTTTTGCTCTTCCTGAAGCGATAGAAGGATTATCAGGTGGTGTGGTATTTTGTGCAAACAGAGGTTCTTTCCAGTCTGGATGAGAGGTATAAATATTATCAGCGATGCGTTTAAATACAGGTGCTGCATAGGAGCCTCCGTAGAAATTTGTTCTGGTCTTTCCGGTGTAGAGTACCACTATGCAAGAATATTTGGGGTCTTCAGAAGGGAAGAAGCCGGCAAAGGAGGCCTGGTGCATTTTATATCCCTGTTCGTCGCGATATCCACTGGCACCCATAGCTATCTGTGCTGTCCCTGTCTTTCCCGAAATCGAATACCTCGGGTCATTGCAAGCGGTGGCTGTTCCTTCTTGTACCACACCGCGTAATGCTTTCTTTACCTCTTTGATGGTACTTTTGGAACAGATGGAACCTGAGACTACTTGGGGACGGAACTCTTCTTGTACTATTCCATCTCTCTGGAAATTTTCGACGAGATAGGGTTTCATCATTTTCCCGTCATTGGCTATGGCATTGTAGAAAGTGAGAGTGTGAAGAGGGGTAACCGTGATTTCATAACCTATCCCAAGTTCAGGTAAAGATACCATAGACCAGGCTCTGTCTTCAGGAGAGACGAGACGCGCTGTCCCTTCTCCCTCTATCTCCATATTGAGCCTTTCTGTGAGTTTCATATTCAGAATACGTGATACGAAAGCAGATTCGTTTCCCTTATAGTACTCTACCACCAATTTGGCAAAGCAGACATTGGACGATTTTTCGAAGGCTTTTAGGACATTGAGTTGACCATATCCTCCTGCGTGAGTATCGGAAAATTTGAACTTATTGTAATACCATTCTCCATTTCCGCCGTCGACAGGTGTGTCAAGTGTTACATACCCATCTTCGAGAAGAGCTACCAATGAGGCAAGTTTCATAGTAGAACCCGGCTCGGTGGCATCTCTTAAAGCATAATTGTAGGATTCGTCAAATGTTCCGTTGCTGAGTTTTCTCATATTGGCGATAGCTCTGATGGCACCGGTCTTGACTTCCATTACTACTGCGGTGCCTCCGAGGAAGACATCGTTGAGAGAAAGTTGTTTTTTAAGTGATTCTTCGGCAGCCTCCTGAATATCAATATCAATAGTAGTCATGATATCGTATCCGTCAACTGCACCTATCACTGGTTCTCCGTTGACAGGTATCCACTCTCCTCCAAGCTGACGCTGTATTTTCTGCTCCCCCGGGGTTCCTGTCAGTTTGTAATCGAAACTGTTTTCTATGCCGACTCCTCCTCCTGCTTCATTGAGGTAGCCTATTGTGCGGTTGGCAAGTGACCCGTATGGTTTATTGCGTTTATTTTTCTGGTTTTCGATGAGACCTCCCTTGAATCTGCCTCTATTGAATATCGGGAACTGTCTTATCTCTTCCAATTCTCCATAATCTACTGTTCTGTTGCCGATGAGACGATATTTGTTGCCGGCTTGGCGTGCTTCCAAAAGTTCTTTTTGGTATTGGGCAGGGGATTTGTCTTTAAAAAAACGAGAGAGCTGAGATGCTAAATCTTTGTAATATCTGTTAAAAACGGAGTCTGCTACTGAAGTGCAATCCATTCTAATCTCAAAAAACGGCATGGAAACGGCAAGAGGACGACCATCGCAGGAGAGGATACTTCCTCTGTTGGCAGGGATGACCTCTGTCTTATAGATATCATTGGTAGTGACTATCTCTTTTGCAAAAAACTGTAACCTTTCACAAAGCTCCTCTTTTATTCCTGTTAGAGCACGATCCATTGCCTGCGTACCAACAACATAATGCGACTTTGGATAAATAGTGACGTTTTTTAATTCTACAATTTCCTTATTTTTTAGCGGATCGGGATATGATGGTGCAATCCCG
>CAYMAX010000094.1:0-3868 GCA_964388595.1 uncultured Muribaculaceae bacterium | reverse complement strand
CATTTTATTACGAGCGGCTTTTTATTTAATCTTTTTGATATAGCAGCGAGCTCTTTTGTGGAGTCGATAATCGTGACGATTCCAAAGATTTAGAACATTGTAATTGTTTTCCAGTTCACGAGTGCTCTCCATATACTTGATGCCGTTTTTATAGATGGACCTGCTGAAATTATTGAAAATAAGAGCAGTCACTCCTTTATTGCGATAGTCGTCATCTACTGCTATTAGAAGAGAATCAAGAGTGTCGTTTTTCCTCAACGCTCTGAGAATGGAGATAAAACCAAAGGGATAAAGATGTCCTTTATTCCTCTGAAGGGCTTTTGAAATAGAAGGAAGACATATTCCGAAACCAACCATGGTGTTCTCCTGGTTCATGACCAGCACTATGTAGTCAAGATTGATCATTGAGAAGAATTGGTCCTTCAAATCATCTTGCTGACCTTTGGAAAGTTCCGAAAATCCATGGATTTTGCTATATGCCTTATTGAGTAATGTGAAAATCTGGTCTACGTAACTTAGGAGCTGTTTCTTGTTGCGAGGCATCACAGCGTGGATATTGTACTTGGCAGCTATGATATTGGACATCCTTTCATAGGCATCGACATACTTTTTGGGCATTGTGATTCGATATTCCACCCAATCGACATCTTTGATGTATCCGTGTCTTAAAATATGTCCTTCGTAATAAGGGTCATTGTACTTGCCGTAGGCAGTGGGAATCTCGTTGAAACCCTCTACCAACACTCCGGAAGCATCAAATTCCAACAGACCCAACGGACCGCAGATACTTTCTGCTCCTTGTTCTATTGCCCACTTCTCCATCACATCAAAAAGAGCATCCACCACCTCACTGTCATCTATGAAATCAAGCCAACCGAAGCGAACATACTTCACACCGGTTTTTTCGTTGTACTTATGATTGATGATTCCGGCTATCCTTCCTACGATATGACCCTTCTCGTCATAGGCGAGCCAATATTTGGACTCACAAAATTCGAATGCGTGATTTTTATCTTTGGAAAGGGTAGTCATCTCGGAGGAGATGAGCTGGGGGACATAATATTTGTTGTGACGATAGAGATAGTTGGGGTACTTAACAAACTTTTTTAGTTCAGATTTGGTCGTGACTTCCCGAATGATAGGTTTCATTTTTTAGGTTTTAAAGTGTAAAGATATTGATATTTTCTGCAAAAAGTCGTTCCTTTGTCTAAAATTTCATTAATGCGATTATCTGACCTCAAGACGGGTGAATCTGCCGTCATTATTAAAGTCTTTGGTCACGGGGGGTTTCGTCGCCGTATTTTGGAAATGGGATTTGTAAGAGGTCAGAAAGTCATCGCAATTCTATGTGCTCCCCTAAAAGACCCTGTCAAGTATAGTGTCATGGGATATGAAGTGTCTCTGCGAAGAAGTGAAGCAGAGATGATAGAGGTCATCACAGAGGAAGAAGCAGCCAATGTGCTTCATCGTGAGAAGCGCAACGGCACTTCTGAAGATGAAGATATCCAACAGGTCATCAGAAATCGTTCGCACGAGATTAATGTCGCTTTGGTGGGTAATCCCAACAGCGGCAAGACTTCTCTTTTCAATGCCCTTTCAGGAGGGCACGAACATGTGGGCAATTACAGTGGAGTCACTGTCGGTGCCAAAAGCGGTTCTTTTCATTACAAAGATTACAAATTCAATATCACTGACCTCCCCGGGACATACGCACTCTCTGCATATACTCCCGAAGAACTCTATGTCAGGGAACACCTGATTAATGAGAAACCCGACGTCGTGATAAATGCAGTAGTGGCTTCAAATTTAGAGCGCAATCTATATCTTACCACTGAACTCATCGATGCTAACCCCTCTATGGTGGTAGCCCTCAATATGTATGATGAATTGAAGGAAAGCGGTGCCATCTTAGATTACGATATGCTCGGAAGGATGCTCGGTGTCCCGATGATTCCCGTGGTAGCACGCAATAGCAAAGGCCTTGACCACTTGATGGATGCTGTCATCAGCGTCTATGAGGATACCGATGAAAGAGTACGTCATATCCACATCAACCACTCTCCCTGCATAGAAGAGGCCATCCATCAGTTGACTGCCCCGATGAAGGAACATCTCGAAGAGATACCGCACTGCTTCCCTCCCCGTTACTGGGCATTGAAGATGATAGAAGAGGACAGCCAGGTCGAAAAACTCCTCTCTACGTCCCCTCATTTCCCTCAATGGAAGGAAATTCGCGACAAAGAGGTGGTGAACATCAAACGCGAGCTCAAGGAAGATGTAGAGACTGCCATCACCAATGAAAAATATGGTTTTATCGCCGGTGCCCTCCAGGAGACGTACGTCCCCGGAAAACAGGATAATAACCCCAAGACTTCCCTCATTGATAAATTTGTCACCAATAAATGGCTCGGCTTTCCCATTTTCATTCTGTTTATGGTGATAATGTTTTGCGCCACTTTCTGGCTCGGGAAATATCCGCAGGACGGTATTGAATGGCTGGTGGAGAGATTTGGCGCGTGGATCGGGGCAATGATGTCTGATGGTCCCCTGAAAAGTTTATTGATAGATGGTATCATAGGTGGTGTAGGAAGCGTTATTGTATTTCTCCCCAACATCTTGATACTCTACCTTTTCATTTCGATAATGGAAGATTCGGGCTATATGGCACGTACCGCCTTTATCATGGATAAAATTATGCACAGAATAGGTCTCCACGGCAAATCTTTTATTCCATTGGTCATGGGCTTCGGATGCAATGTCCCCTCCATTATGGCGACACGCACCATAGAAAGTCACAGCAGCAGGATTATCACTATTCTCATCAATCCTTTCATCTCCTGCAGCGCCAGACTTCCCGTGTTCCTCCTTCTTTCAGGGCTGTTCTTTCCCAACTACGCAGGATTGGCACTTAGCGGCATGTATTTTCTCGGTATCATAGTAGCGGTAATCTCGGCCCGTATCATGAGAAGATTTGTCTTCAAGAAAGATGAGACACCGTTCGTAATGGAATTGCCCCCTTACCGCGTTCCCACTGTTCGCGCCACTATGCGTCACATGTGGGAAAAGAGCGAACAGTATCTCAAAAAAATGGGCACCATCATACTCGGAGCCTCCATCATTATTTGGTTTTTGAGTTACTACCCGCATACCACTCCCAATGCTCCTCATCACGGCACAGCCACTGAAATGACAGCAGCAGAGATGAAAGTGATACGTTCTGAAAATTCATTTTTGGGACGTTTGGGTAAATTTTGCGAACCGGTAATGAGGCCCATAGGGCTCAATTGGAAGGCTACGGTATCACTAATATCGGGCACTGCAGCCAAAGAGATTATTGTCTCCACACTCGGAGTTCTGTACCCCGGCAATGGCAACGATTCTTCGCTCGAAAAAAACATCAAAGCCTCGGGAGATTTTGATTCGAGGTCAGCCCTCTCATTTATGATATTCATACTGCTGTATTGTCCTTGTATAGCCACCCTCTCGGCCATAAAGAACGAAACGGGGTCCTGGAAATGGGTGGCAGTCTCTGTGATTTATAACACATCACTGGCCTGGCTCCTGGCATTCGTCGCATATTTTCTCGTCGGATTTTTTATAATATGATTCAAAACATCATAGTGGCAATCGTTGGTGCCATCACTCTATTTTTCGTGGTGAGAGCTATCATTCGCAAACGCCACACCTCCCCCTGCGACGGCTGCGCTGCCAAAGACCTTTGCGACCAGTGCAACAAGAAAAAATCCTGACCCCCTCTTGTCTTGTTTCCATAAATCACCACGCAAAAGAGGCTCGCAGAATTGTGAGCCTCTTTTGTACCCGGAGCCGGGGTCGAACCGGCACAGCCTTAACAGCCACTGGTGTTTGA
>CAYMAX010000093.1:0-3916 GCA_964388595.1 uncultured Muribaculaceae bacterium | reverse complement strand
GTAAACTTCCACCTCGACGAATGTGGTGTAATCTTCTGCTCCATATCCTGAGAGTACTTTCTGAGCAGGGTCTGTATTTTGAGCAAGAAGATTGCCCATCATATTTTCGGTACTGAAAAGTGGCACATATCTAAGATTGATATCGGATAAATCCTCAGCTGATATATATCCATTGATGTCAACATCACTGATGGATGATGCAGAAAATGGTGCAAACAGAGAGGTGGCAGTAGGGCAATTCCTGACGCACAATTGGGTGACAGTATATTCCTCCCCAGTAAAACGTGATTTATCGACTTTAAGATACATCGTAGCGAAAACAGGGGTAACAGTAATGGTCAACGGCCCCGAGATACTGTTGCTGACAAGAGGAGTCTTTCCTGACATCAGCCATCCGGTGGAGGAATTGCTTATATTTTTCGGAGACCTGACAGAATATGTAGCTTCTTCTATCTCAGGCATAGTGTAGTACACAATATCTTTATGAGCATTGACTATGACATAAAGATAGAATGGGGTGGTAATTCTCATCCTGAGGCTGAAATAATCGAGATGATGGTCAGGTTTGTATTCGTGGATAATCAGTCTGCCGTTAATGTCGTAAGCATAATAATTGACATCGAAAATCGCTGCTCCCACAGGAGACCCTTTGGTGCCGGGTGAAGAAGGAAGCGATAAGTATACTTCCACATGCCGGTCAGGACGATATGATAATTCCCTGTGACATGCACCTGTCACCGACATTATCATCACACATAATAACATGAATTTACACCGGCGCATATCTTTAAAATTCAATATTGCCATTATCGATAACAGTCCAATTCACAGTCGAAATGCTCACAGTCACAGTCCCTTTATCGAGAGTGACATCGGGAGAATCTGTACCTGGCCTGAGTATGGTAACATCCATCTTGTACCATTTATTGGCCTCCACGCCGAGAGGATAGGATGTGCTGCCAAAGCTATTCTGATTGATGCTTATTGGATAATAATAGGCAGTTCCGTCTATTTTTCCCTCTATCACAAGTCTCGTAAACCGGTCATTGTCAGACTCTGACCCGATGGTATTTTCATAGCAGTGAAAGACATGAGCAGCAGAATGGCTGGAGTTGTCCTGAATGCTGCCGACATTGCCTTCGTAGATAATATCTGACAAAAGACAGCTGCCCGACTGATATGCGTTATATCCCTTATGATTGAAAAAAGAGGACCCGGCAGAAGCACCACTATACATATAAACCCGATCTCTGACATTAATCAGATAGATCTTGATGTCACTCAATGTCTTGCCGTCACACCACGAACCGTCGAAATTGACACCTATGCTATTGATTTGAATACGGGCTACAAGTCTTGTCAATACAATATTCTTAGTCACATCGGCGCCCACTTCATAATTGACATTCCCTATCATCTTGAAACGACCGAATGTCTCTGTCGATATCGAAGTGGTTATCTCGCGAAATCCATCCAAAGTCTGTGCTTGTGTCATGGAAATCGTGTCTATATTAGAGACAGCATAAATGATTTTACTACCCAATGTGGTCTTAAACGAGACATTGGAAAGGTCTGAGACAGTCAGATGCCTCGAAGTCTCCAAATATCCGTACTTGGATGACGAGCGGTCATTGTTATATACCAGCAAGATGAGCGAATTAATCTGCCCGTCTTCTCCCAATGAGCCGATGTCGTAAACGGACTTAGTGTCGTGTGAGTCCGAAATGTTGAATGTGAGACGGATATCTCCGTCAGATGAGTTCTCTACAGTTCTTTCTTTGGTGCAAGAGCACATAGCAAAGATGATGAACAATGCAGTTGCAATAATTAAAATCCTTCCCTTCATAGCTTTACAAATTAAATGATTAATAAAAAAAAGACATCCCACTGTCATTCCATCTACACATAGGGCCCTGCCTTTACCCTTTTCCTTCACACTCGAGTGGGATGCCGAGACAAAAGTATCTTATGAAAAAGGCAATAATTATCTTTTTGGTAAAAAATATTTATAAAAAAATTATGCCGTTTTGGATTGTTGAGTATTTTTGCAAAGAAAAAAATCGAATATGGTCCTGGATAAATTCCTTCAGAAGTTTGTGGTCAAAGAAAAAAAATTCTACCCACTATACGTTAAACAGTCCGAAACTATCATTGAAGCTGCCAAATTACTGATTGACTTATCCATGGAGATCGATAAAGATAAGAGAATCTCTATCTCAAAAAAAATCAAAGAGTACGAAACCCAGGGGGATAAACTCACAAGTCTCATCTTTTATGACTTATACAAGACTGTAGTAACCCCTTTTGACAGAGAAGATGTACACCAGCTTGCCTCTACTCTCGACACCATGCTCGATTTTATCCACGACACAGGGAAGAAATTCGCCATCTATCAGCCCAAAGGTGTAGATAACAACCTGGTGGAGATAGCCAGATATATACTCGAAGACTCTCTGTGCATCCTCAATATCACCAACAATCTCGAGAAGATACGCGACAAGATAGACTACCTCGACAAGCAATGCAGCCGTATGAAAGAGATAGAGCATGTGGTAGATGATATCTACGAAGAGTATATGGCTCAAATCTTCAGAGACGAGAAGGACCCTATCGAATTAGTCAAAAAGAAAAACATCGTGCAGGCTCTCGAAGACACCACTGACCACGCCAAAGATGTCGCAGAGACCGTTCGCACTATTATCGTAAAAATGAGTTAATATGCTGGTCGTTGTCTTCATTGCCATCTTCATAGGTCTCGCTTTAAACTTCTTGAATGGCATGAATGACGCAGCAAACTCTATTGCCACAGTCGTAGCCACCAAAGTGCTTTCACCCGTTCAGGCAGTGATTTGGGCAGCATTCTGGAACTTTGCAGCTGCTTTCGTATTTAAATTGAGCGTAGCCCAGACAATGGGCACCGGCATCGTGGATGAAAATTGCATCAATGAGTGGGTAATCCTTGCAGCCCTGCTGGGCTCTGTATTCTGGATATGGTTCTGCACCAAATTGGGAATGCCCATTTCTGCTTCCCACGCCATGATAGGGGGGCTGATAGGACCTGTTTGGTTTGCTTATGGGGCTTCACATCTGATAGGCAGCGGCATTTTCATCATCGCACTTTTCATCGTTCTCTCCCCTCTGATAGGTCTGATAATGGGATTTGCATTCAATTGCATCCTGATGTTTTGTCTGAGGAAGCGAAATGCGGTGAAGGTTGATAAGACATTTATGAAGCTGCAGCTCCTCTCTTCAGCAGTATTTTCATTGGGACACGGAGGAAATGACGGTCAGAAGACGATGGGGGTTATTGCTATATTGCTTGCAAGCGTCGCGGGCAAAAGTGATTTCGTGGCCAATTATCTATACACGCCCGGCATCGGATTTCACGTACCTGCGTGGCTGCTCTTTACCTGTTACGGATTAATCTCTCTCGGGACCATTACCGGTGGATGGAAGGTCATCCGCACCCTGGGGGACGGACTTTCCAAACTCAATCCTGCACAAGGCTTCTGTGCTGAAGTGTCAGGGGCTCTTACACTGATAATCACCGCCGTTCTCGGCATCCCCGTGAGTACAACTCACACTATTACAGGTGCCATCATCGGCACAGGATTGACACGAGGCGTCGCTTCTGTCAAATGGGTGACCGCCAAAAACATCGTTGGGGCGTGGATATTTACAATACCCGCCACGATAATAATATCGGGCGGGATTTATATGCTTTTCACTCTATTTATGTAACTACTTGAGTGACAGTCGTTACTTCAAGACCTCAGTACTTCGTTTGATAAATTCGCTTAAAGACTTGCCTTTGAGCATATTGTTGGCCAACAGAGCAAGGTCTGTCACCTGATGAAGCAGGATGTTGTCTTTGGCAAAAGACTCCATCTCCGATTTACGTTCACCATTGACTGCT
>CAYMAX010000092.1:0-3989 GCA_964388595.1 uncultured Muribaculaceae bacterium | reverse complement strand
CAATGTCACACAGCTTTTTATCGAGACTCCATATCGTAACGACTCTCTGCTGCATGATATACTTTCCACCTGCAGACCTGACACTATGCTCTGTATCGCAGCAGACATTACATTGCCGGAGGCATTCATCAAGACTGCACCTGTATCGTGGTGGTTATCTCATCCCGTCAACATTGGGAAAAGGCCTTGTGTTTTTTTAATTCTTGCATAATATGGGAAAGTTACTTCTTGACAATATGATTTTCAACTCTCATCACGGATGCTTCCCTGAAGAGAGAATCATAGGTAATAAATTCGTGGTCGATTTTTCTGCCGAAGTAGATATGACGCGCCCCGGTCTCACAGATTCTTTGGATGATGCCGTCAACTACCAGAGTATTTACAATATCATCAAAGGTGAGATGGATCAACCCTCTTCACTTCTGGAAAATGTTGCTTCCCGGATTTTGGCTCATATCAGAGAAGAGTTCCCAATGATAGAACACGCCTCTGTGTCGGTAGCGAAGCTCAATCCTCCTCTCGGAGGCGAAGTAGGGGATTCCAAGGTTATTATTTCTTTCTGATAATATGAACGTTGCATTTGTCACCCTTGGTTGCAAGCTCAACTATTCAGAGACCTCTACCATCGAACGGGAGTTTCTCGAAGGAGGCTATACGGTCGTGCCTCATACTCAGAAGGCTGATGTGTATGTCGTAAACACTTGCTCTGTCACAGAGCACAGTGACAAAAAATGCCGTAATATCATACGAAGGCTACACAGACTCAATCCCGATGCCATCATAGCCGTAACGGGCTGTTATGCACAGCTAAAAGCACCTGAAATATTAAAAATGGAGGGTGTGGATGTGGTATTGGGGTCTGGTTCGAAGGGAAGTTTGTATGCAGAAGTATCTCATATTGTGAACAGCGACAGAGACGGGAAACATATTTATTCCTGTGATATCAATGCTTTGGATACTTTCTTCCCTGCATATTCTTCGGGAGAGAGAACGCGCTCTTTTTTGAAAGTTCAAGATGGCTGCGATTATCACTGCACATATTGTACAGTCCCTTTAGCAAGAGGTGCAAGTCGTAATATACCCATTGAACAAATAGTCCGACAAGCTCACAGGATAGCCGATTCCGGTATTTTGGAAATAGTCCTCACAGGTGTTAATACCGGCGATTTCGGAAGGAGCACAGGTGAATCTTTTTTGGATTTACTTAAAGCATTGAATGATGTACAAGGCATCAGGCGGTATCGTATCTCATCCATTGAACCCAATCTTCTGACCGAAGAGATAGTGCGCTGGATAGCATCGGGGACCAAATTTCTTCCTCATTTTCACATACCATTGCAGTCAGGTAGCGACCAGGTGCTCAGAATGATGAAACGCCGATACAACACGACCATGTTCAGGGATAAGATAGCATTGATACGTTCTGTGATGGATAACGTGTTTTTCGGCATTGATGTGATAGTTGGTTTCCCGGGTGAAAGCGAGCAATATTTTCAGGATACCTGTGATTTCTTGAGAGATATTCATCCCTCATTCATTCATGTGTTCCCATATTCGATAAGAAACAATACACCGGCCGCCGTCATGCCGGAGCAGATAGATGAAAATGTTAAAAAACAGAGGGTGGGCATCCTTGAGAGCCTTTGTGACTCTTTGTATCAACAATTTTACCTCTCCAACATCGGCACAGAACGCCCTGTTCTTTTCGAAAGTACTTGTAAAGGGGGCAAGATGTATGGCTACACCGACAATTATATAAGAGTGGAGAGACCGTTCGAAAGAGACAAAATAGGGAAAATATCACTGACGGTATTGACCTAAACCTGCTTCATTGTTGAGCTTCATGGGGTCTTCCTTGGGACCTTGAACTTCTTCTTTCTTGATGTTCAATTTCTCAGTCTCCTTCAAAAGTTCTGCTTCAGTCTTGAGCATCTGTTCATTCTCGTAATCTTCCCTTTTCTTCTTGCTCATGAAGATGCTGCGGAAAAGCTCTCCGATGCTGTCAAACTCGTCCTGGAAAGTAAATCCCAAACCACTTCTCTGGGTGTTGTCGAGATAATTGGAATAGTCATCAGCGGAACGGGTAAACAGTGAGACTCTGAATTTCCCTTTCTTATCGATTTTGACCTCTGCATTGAAGTTGCCCATCCAGTTGGAGGAAGTCTGACTGTTGCCTACATTTCCGTTTATGACCACTCGATTGTTGAAGGCTTGATAGGATAGTGCTACATCGAACATATCCTTTTTGCCCTGGCTTTTCTGATAATTGAGCCCCAGGTCGAGAGGTATGTCGAGTTGCCTGAAGATATTGTTGAATTGGTTGGAGAGGATCTCACCTGCATTGGAATAGAGCAGGGTAGTGTTGTTGACGATACCCGACTGTTCGTCAGGGACAAAGCTGCCCGAAATAAGCAGGGCCATAAATTGTTTCTGCACCTTATCAGGAGTGCTCAAAGCACTTTCAGTCCTCCCTTTGGTGATGGGGTCCAGGTCGGGTATATCTATGGAAAATGAGATTTGAGGGTTGTTGATAGGACCTGATAAGTTGATTCCGCAGTTGACATTCCTCCTGTTGCCGACAGAACTTGTGTCTGATATCAGAGTGGAAACAGATGCCTTAGTCTGATAGTTGGCACCTACATTGAGGGTTGTATTTTTAACCGGGCCATTGAAAGCTATCATTCCTCCTTCGTTAAGGGTGAAATCCTTGGCCAATACACCCAGTACTACGAATTTGTAGCTGCCGTCGCTGATAGTATAATCGCCTCTGAGGTCAGTCAGATTTTGTGAAGGATTGATATCGAGATCTATCACGCCTTTTCCTCTGCACTTGAGGACATCGCCCACCTGTTTATTGATTTCCACCAATACTTCGGCGTCAGAAGTGATATTTGCCTTGGCCTTGAGCTCCAACTTGGATTTTTTCTTTTTGGGCTGAGTCTGAGCAGTATACATCATTTCATCATAAGGGTCAGCAAATACTACATCTGCTTGTTTGAAGGTTATCAACTCTTTGCGTGATGCAGAAGATGATGATGAAAGGGGGACGTGTATAGAAGTTTTCTCTCCTGTCTTGATAAGCGCCTCTATCAAAATATCGTTCAGAGGTCCTGTGACTGATACTTCACCACTGCCGAAGGCTGTCCCGTAGAAGCTTTTGTCAGATGATTCTAAAGTGTTCAGGCACTGAAGATTGTTAAAGACAAGTTTGGTATCGAGATACATATTCTTGAAAAACCTGTGCTGGATATTGCCTGAAAGTACAGCCTCATTTTTGTACTGGTCGTGTACGACGAGACGATTGAGAGAGATACCTGATTCTGAGAGACTGATGGGCCCGTCAAGAATATATTGAACATTGGTATAGACCGGAGTGAAGGACAGCTTGTTGAATCGTGTATTATTGCTCATCATCACCAGTTTATCGATGGGACCGAGAATGGAAATATCTCCCGATATGCTGCCGTCATTGACGCGTAAGATATCTTCGAGGAAGGGGTCAATGTAGGTGAGAGCGAAATCTTCGAGGGTAAGGTTGAGATTGATATATTTTCTGTCGGGCTGATAATATCCTACGATGTTGAGAGGATTTTTGTCGTGAAATTTATTGTTAATGAGAAGATTGAATCGTTTGTTAGTCAAGTCGTACTTACTCATTATGGAGAGGTCGTCTACTTCATTGTCAAACAGAAATACATTTTTACCCTTCAAGTCCATCAATAGTCCGGGAGAAGAGAAGAGGTTCATAACTGTGACATTGCCTGTGAACAAACCCTTGATATTGAAGTCATTCTTGACGATGGAATTGACTATAGAAAGATCAAAATCATTCATTTTTACCTTCAACTCTTCATTTTGACGGGTAGAGATGGCTCCATTGATGATAATCTCTTGCTTGTTGTTGAAAAGTCTGAAGCTATCGAAAATATAGTTCTTCTTGCCGATGGAGATGTGGCAGGGGTCAAAAGTCCATTTCTGATTTTGAAAAT
>CAYMAX010000091.1:0-4384 GCA_964388595.1 uncultured Muribaculaceae bacterium | reverse complement strand
GTCGATAATACCATTCTCTGAAACGAGAGACATCTTGTTGTCATCGAGATGTATTCCTGCTGCATTGAAGATGCTGCTGACAATGTCGCATTTTAGAAGAGAATCGGGGTTGGAAAGAGATATATTCAGATCTTTAATGTAATTGTTTTTAAGAGCTATTCTGTCAGATTTGAGAAGGAAGTTAAGACTATCTTTGTCTGTAAGGTTGAGAGATATGGAAGTACTGTCAGCAACATAAAACCCGGGAGATAATATATTGCATATTGGCTTCATATTAAGTGTGAGAAGGTCAAGATGACACTCCTGCTGACTGAGGCTGTGGCTTGATGAGACCTTCTTATCGGGGAAAATATTCGGGAATTGGTCATAGAGGAGTATTTGCATAATCTTCGACATCGACTTCCCCGGGTCTCCTGTACTGGTATAGTCGGCTTTAAGAAAGGGAGAATCGAGTTTCGCGATGTAGAGGCTGTCTTCAATGACTGAGTGAAGAGTGATGGCATTGACCGAATAACTGCCATTGGAGTTGGTGTAATCGAGATTTTTGATATCAATGTCTCCCAAAAGATTGCTCTTGTTCTTCAGAGAGAAATCGGCAGCAGTCGCAAGACTTATCTTGGAAACACTTGACTTCTTGTCGATATTCAGTTTATGCAGATCTGCATAGGGAATATTGATGTAAAAATTGTATCTGCTCTGGGCATTATCATCAGGCAGTGAGGCTAACCCCTGAAAGATAAAATCAAGATTGGGGTCGTGACAAATGACCTTCGCATCAATCATTTTGCCAACCATCTTGGCAGCAAGCAAGATGTTGGAATACTCGTAACCCATAAGACCCAATTTGTCCAAAACGAGAGAGTCAATCTGTACCTCATTGCCTCCATATTGTTCTTTTCGAAGGCGGGCTGTAAGAGATGTAGACATTGACACTTTGCCGAAAGTCTTATTGTTGAGTATGTTGCCTATCTCGAGATTGTCTGTGGAAATATCTCCTGAAAGGCGAACCCCATCCTGACGAGAGGTGTTGAGCATCTTGACATTGTGTGAGAGCGACCCGATGGATGAAGTGATTTTCCCTTTGGCTGATAGATCTGACAACATCCCCGATATCACTCCCGAATAATGAAAATCAGTTTTGGGAGAGATAGTGGAAATTGTCTTATTGGGTCTTGAGCCACTGTAGGAAGCTATCATCTCACTCAATTCTGGGGTGCGAGTGCGCAAATCTTTGAGATTGAGAGTAAAGCGCATGTTCTTGGCTTCCGGAAGTCCCTCTATGAGGGTAGCCAATCTGATTTTGGTCTTGCCGGAAGGGGAGGTGAGAGTCAGGTCTGAAGTGCTCAAATGACACACAGGACCTATGACTTCACCCAAAATATCGATTTGAAGCAGACTGTTTTTGAGTGATGGGGTGATTTTACCAAGTGTTCTGAAATCGAGACGGGCATTGGTGAAATCGGCGCTCATTACGATTTTATTAACGAAGTCCTTGAGGTCTTTGCCGCTATCGTATCTGAATGATAAATACTTCGCTTTGATGTCTGACCCCATTGATATAAGCCTCATGTTATCAAGTCTTGATTCGTGAGGGCCCATTGTGAAATCACCTTTGAGATTGGTGAGCAAAAGTCCACTTTTGTCGAGGCAACTGAGCTGTTGTATCCTGCAAGTGAGGATGCCGGAGAGTGTCTTAATCCTGTTGATTTTGATATTGATATTGGAAATATCCATATCGGAGAAATCGATGCAGTGAGGGTCTTTCTTTTTTGGTCTTGAGTATGGATTGTAGTACCTGAATCTGAAATTGTGCAATCTCAGGTCAGCAACATACATATCTGGAAGAGAGATAGCTTTACCACCTTTGAGATTGAAAATCCTGGCAAGATTGTTCTCCTTGTTGGCACCCTCCGTGATGAAATTGAAAGAACCATCAGAGAGTATCAGCCTGCTAATCTTCAGATTTTTCTTAATGAGATCATAAGGGTTGAAAGTCACAGAGAGCTTTTCAAAAGAGGCCAATGTATCAGAGGCATCTTTGTAACCTACCACAGAAGCATTTTTTACAATTACTCTATTGAAAAAAACTATGGAAATCTTGTCGATGGAAATATTGCCATTAATCTTGCCTTCGAGGCTATTTACCACTTTACGGGCTACCCACGTCTGCACCCAAGGCACTTGGAGCGCAATGTAACCTGCAAATGGGAGAAAGCCGATGACAATCAGAATCCCAATCAGTATTTTTCTTAATGCTCTGATATAGCAGCGATTTTATCATACAAAAATAATATAATAAAAGGATATTTCGAAGATTAGTTATTTTTGCATAAAATATTAATCATGTCCACAATTATTCTTGGCATAGAATCTTCTTGTGATGACACATCAGCAGCTGTGTTGAAAGATGAATTTTTACTCTCCAATGTCATGGCTTCACAGGAAGTGCACAGAAAATATGGTGGTGTCATACCTGAACTTGCTTCCAGGGCACATCAGCAAAATATACTTCCTGTAGTCCATCAGGCTATAGCTGAAGCGGGAATAACCAAACAAGACATTGACGCCATAGCGTTCACCCGTGGACCCGGGTTGTTGGGCTCTCTTCTGGTAGGGACCTCTTTCGCCAAAGGTCTGTCACTGGCTATAGACCGCCCTTTGATAGAAGTGAACCACTTGCAAGGTCATATCCTGTCTCATTTCATACAGGTACAAGGAGCGGAAAAACCTATTCCTTCTTTTCCGTTTATATCTCTTCTGGTCTCAGGAGGACATTCTCAGATAGTCAGGGTAGATGATTATCTCAAATTCCAGGTCATCGGACATACTATAGATGATGCTGTGGGAGAGGCTTTTGACAAATGTGCCAAACTTCTTGGTCTCGGTTATCCAGGTGGACCAGAGGTCGATAGACTCGCTCATAAAGGCAATCCCGACAGGTTTCATTTTACCAAACCTCACATCCCCGGATTCGATTACAGCTTCAGCGGTATCAAGACTTCTCTTCTCTATTTTCTGAGAGATATGCTCAAGCAAGACCCCGATTTTTTGAAAAACAACATAAATGATATCTGTGCCTCTTTCCAACGCTCATTGATAGACATTCTATTAGATAAACTTGTCAAAGCAGTTGACAGTCAAAGAATCTCTCAAGTGACCATAGGTGGAGGTGTCTCAGCCAATTCGGGACTTAGGGAGAGAATAGTATCTGAAGGTGCAAAGCGAGGCTGGACCACTTTCCTCCCTCCGCTTCGTTTCACTACAGACAATGCAGCCATGATAGCCATAACTGGGTTGTTCAAATACAGAGCCAACCTCTTCTGTCAATTGGATGCTGCCCCCATCTCCAGAGCTCTTGATTATAAATGATAATATTATGAAAGAGACTGAAGTAGTGTTCGTTGCTAAGTATTCACCTTCCGAGGATGATATTATAAAGGCAGCTGCACGTTCTATCGGTACTCCTGTCTCACTCATAAAGAAAGTTTCTGTCATAAGACGTTCTCTCGATGCACGCTCCCGTGAAGTGGTATATCGTTACAGGGTGCAGGTGTATCTGGCTGATGAACAGGAGGATGACTTTAGACTTTCGCCCTACCAAAATGTAGAGGGGAAAGAACCTGTGCTGATAATAGGAGCGGGGCCGGCAGGTCTTTTTGCCGCATTGACACTTCTCAGAAGAGGACTTAAGCCGGTTATTATAGAGAGAGGCAAAGATGTGCACTCGAGGAAATATGATATTGCCGCTATGGTGAAGTCCTCTCAAGTGCATCCCGATTCCAATTATTGTTTCGGAGAGGGGGGAGCGGGTACATTTTCCGATGGTAAATTGTACACCAGGTCCAATAAAAGAGGTGATTTCCGACAGGTACTTCTCCCTTTAGTAGATTTCGGTGCAGATTCTTCCATATTAATCGATTCTCACCCACATATAGGAAGTGACAGACTTCCGGCCATTATGGAAAAGATACGTCATTGCATATTGGAACATGGGGGAGAGTATCATTTCAATTGTCGTGTGGAGAATATCGAACACAAGTCAAATGTGTGGAAAGTGTGCTCTGCTTCGGGAGAATCATTTCAATCTAAATCTATAATACTTGCCACAGGACATTCTGCGACAGATATCTACAAAATGTTCTATGACAATGGCTGGCCTATTGAGCAGAAGGGCTTCGCTATGGGTGTGAGAGTGGAACATCCTCAGTCATTAATCAATAACATCCAATATCACTGCAGATATCAGCCTTTTCTCCCTCCTGCCGAATATTCACTTGTGACCCAGGTGGAAGGAAGGGGAGTCTTCTCTTTCTGTATGTGCCCCGGTGGTATTTTAATTCCGGCTGCCACATCCTCGGAAAGCGTCGTTCTAAACGGGATGTCC
>CAYMAX010000090.1:0-4509 GCA_964388595.1 uncultured Muribaculaceae bacterium | reverse complement strand
GCCGATGGGCTGTGAATGGATTAATTGAGTGTCTGATGTGGTGGTTCTCTTATGAATAGAATGTGACTCCGCTCCCACTACAGGTCGATTCTTCGAGGCTCGACTCATCGCTCACTGGTCTTTGAGATAACAAAACCCCGGAAGTGAGATAACTTCCGGGGTTGATGTCATTTTTCGAAGGCAGTTTTTTTAAAAATACTTGGCTATCAATTGGGCCTTTGGGGATGGGTCACCGAGGATACGTTTCCCGGTGGGGGTAATCAGATAATCCTCTTCATTCCTTATGCCTCCCAAACCTCTCCACTTCTCCACTTCACTATAGTTGATAAATTGAGCAAATTTATTCTCTCCCTTCCAGCTATTGATAAGAGCATCGATAAAATAGACTCCAGGTTCGATGGTCAACACAAATCCCGGCTCGAGTTTACGACCAAGGCGGAGGGACTTCATCCCGAATTGAGTTGATTTGGGTTCTCCATCGTAACCTACCCACACCTCTCCCAGATTCTCCATATCGTGAACATCCAATCCCATCATATGTCCCAGGCCACATTGGAAAAAGAGGGCGTGAGCACCTGCATGGACAGCTTCCATAGTATCTCCTTTCATCAATCCTATATTTTTCATCCCGTCCACAATGGCTGCACATGACTTGTAATAAACTTCTTTGAATGGTATTCCGGGGGTCAGGGCATCTACTGCACTTTTATGAGAGCTTGCTACGATATCATAAATAATCCTTTGCCTGTCTGAGAATTTCCCTTCGATAGGGAAAGTAGAAGAAAGGTCTCCACAATATCCGCTGGGAAGCTCAGCACCTGCATCTATCAACATCATACCACCTTTTGAGAGTGAGTGAGTATAAGTATGATTATGGAGAGTCTCGCCGTGGGTGGTGCAAATGATAGGGAAAGAGAGCCTGCAGCCATTTTCCAGAGCTGCTTTATAGACTACAGACATCACTTGATATTCATGCATGCCGGGCCTTGCAAATTGAATAGCATCTGTGTGCATCTTGTAACTGACATTGACAGCCTTCTCTATCTCTGCTATCTCTATATCTGTCTTATGATTTCTTAGAGAAGCTATGCCAAGAATCAACTCCACTGATGCCTCTTTGGCTTGAAGAGCTATGGGTGTGCCGACTATTTCGTTGATTAAAATATTATGCCATTTCCTATAAGGAGAGAGGAAATGTATCTTTCTGTTCAGAGATTTTGCATCTTTTATATGAGTGGATAATTCCTTGAAAGGAAACACTTTATCAATCCCCACCAATGAAGCCTCCTCTTTGACAGACATAGTGGGCCCAGTCCAGACGATACTGTCAAGAGAATCATCATCAGCAAATATCATCGCATCATGGTTATCCACATCGATGATTGCAGCCACATCAGGCCTGCTTGAAAAACCGAAAAAATATAAAAAAGATGAATCTTGTCTGAAATCAAACTGATTATCAAAATAGTTCATAGGGCTCACATCATTGCCCAATAATAATATAACCCCTGATTTAACACTTGCCATCAGTGAATTACGCCTTTCTATATAAATATTTTTATCAAACATATTTGAGTTATTTAATGATTATTATCTTGTAAATGTACTCATTTATCTATTTTATTGATTACTTTTGATTTAAAGTCATGCTTAATTTTTTAACTATTTATGAAAAAAAACAGAATCTTTTTTTTAGTTCTCTTCCTTCTTCTTGGCAGCAAAGCTTATGCCCAGTGGGAGGTGGGGATAGCCGGCGGATATGTTCATAACACATTATCCACCAGTTCTGGATATTATTATAATCGCCAATACCTCCCTGGCAATTCTTTCAGCGCTTCCATCCCCGTATATTATCATTTTCGTAACGGATGGTTTGCTTTGGCAACCGAATTATCTTATCTCGAAAAAAATTACAGAATGGAATACTATGGCAACACCTTTTCTAAATTCGAATATGAGGATGTCAAAAATTCATATCTGCAGATACCTGTTATGGCCAATTTCAGTTTTGGAGGAAAACGTCTTCGTGGGTTTACCAATGCAGGTGTATATCTTGGTGCTTGGTTGAACAGCCATGTGAAAGGGCGTGTTCAACATACGTTTTCAGGTGACTATTATGAATACGATGAACCATTGGAATTCGATTCCAGACGAGACAATCGTTTTGAATATGGCTTACTATTCTCTCTCGGATTGAGATTTCAATGCACCAAATCCATAGGAATATTTGCTGAAGCGAGGTATCTTTATGGCTTAAGCGACTTGCAGAAAGATTATATGCTCGAACAATATCCTCGATATAATACCTCTATTCAAGCACAATTGGGAATCACATATAAATTTAAATAAGATGAAAAATATTATAAAATATATAGCCGTTAGTCTTTTGTTCCTCTCTTTCGCCTCCTGCAGAAAAGAGAGTCCCAATGTTACTAACCCCACAGATGTAATTGGCGCTACAGACAGTACATATTGGTCAACTGTCTTTGAATCATATTGGAGTGGTATGAATCATAATTATGCATTTTGGGATATTGATACTCTCGATTGGGATAGAATATACAGAGTTTATAAACCCCTTTTTGCTGCTCTCTATTCCACATCACCATCAGATAGTATTAAAGCCAAAGTGTACTTTGACAGCATCACTTCACCCCTTATTGATAGTCATTATCAACTAACCTTGAAAGGGGTAAAAGCTGTTTATGTCCCTTCAGAAAAGCGAGCAGCCAAGAGGTCCTACTATCATGTTTTTGATGATTCTTTTCAAACTAATTTTGTAAAATTTGTAAATAAAAATAGCACACATATTTCCAATAGAAAATCATACTTGACTATTAATATGGAAACTGCAGATGTTTCTTTTTTATTCACTTCTTTTCTTTATGATAAGATAGCCTGCATGCATTTATCTAATTTTCACCTCTATTCACTACTATCAAAACCTGATTCTGCAACTGTCAAAGGAGTCCTTACCAATTTCCACAACTTGGTCAAATCCGATCAGAGCAAAGCAATTATCATCGATTTAAGGCATAATGGAGGGGGCTACCTTAACGATGTTATCGATTTGTTCTCACCATTGATTAAAAAAGATGAATCCGTAGTATTTGGATATACCCGACAGAAAAAATCCATGTCGAGACTAGATTACACACCATTGGCTCCTGCATTAATAATCGGGACCGGAGAAAAATCATATAATGAAAAGCCTATTGTCGTTCTGGTTGATTTACACTCAGTAAGCTGCTCTGAAATTTCAGCAAGGGTTTGTCAAGTATTCTTTAAAAATCATTATCTGATAGGTGAAAGAACTTGGGGAGGACAAGGTCAATTAGGTGATGCAAGGTTACTTTCCGGAGGGCAATTTGAGAATTCATTCTATAAAGCATATACTTCTTCAGAAATTTTTTACGCTTTAGATAAAAAATGCTATGAATCAATAGGTATATCAGTCGATAAGGAAGTCTTTTATAATGATAATAAATCATCTTTTTCATTAGGTATTGACAATCAATGGAATGAAGCAGTGTCATATCTGAAAACAAAAATGTAAAGGAGTAATGGACCAGCCAAAAATTGGAAGAGTTCTTCGATTGATGAAGTTGATGACAGGAAGCGTCAATTATTCTGTTGAAGACCTTTCCAAAAATCTAAGTATATCATCTCGCTCCATCTATCGCTATATAGATACCTTCAAAGAAGCGGGGTTTGTAGTACAAAAGATTGATGATGGTGTGTATAAGTTGGGTAAAGAAAGTCCCTATTTCAAGGATATTTCTCAACTTATTCATTTTACAGACGAAGAGGCATACATAGTCAATCAACTTATCGAAGCTCTGAGCGACACCAATATCCTCAAGCAGAACTTGCGGAAAAAGCTTACAAGTGTATACAACTGCACCTCGATGGCAGAATGTGTATTGAATAGCCATAATGCGCTCAATGTCAATCACATCGTCGAAGCTATACAAAGCAAACATCAAGTGGTTTTAAGAGATTATGCCTCGTCTCATACAGGTTCCATAAGAGACAGAAAAGTCGAGCCATTTGGATTCTCTACCAACTATGTTCAGACATGGTGCTACGACACAGAGGACAACAGTAATAAATTGTTCACTACTGCACGCATTAGCTCAGTCGATGTACTTGATACTCCATGGCAATTTGAGACCAATCACAAAGAGGGTTATATAGATGTGTTTAGAATCTCCGGTTTCTCACAACATCAGGTGCATCTGCTATTGGGCGTTATGTCTCACAATCTTCTGCTGGAAGAATTCCCATTGGCCGGACGCGATATCACCCAGACTGACGACAGCCATTGGATGTTGGACACACTCGTCTGTGATTATGCAGGAGTGGGACGATTTGTCCTCGGTATGGCACACGACATCAAGATAATTGACTCTCCAGGGCTTCAGAATTATATCAATAATTATTCGAAGAGATATTTGCGATGACATTGCCGAAAAGTGAATGAGGAGGAACACTCCGCACAAATTAGGA
>CAYMAX010000089.1:0-4532 GCA_964388595.1 uncultured Muribaculaceae bacterium | reverse complement strand
GCCCCGCGTATTCTTTTATGTGGCTATGTCTTAGGGAAACAAGTTTCCCACGACTATGCCACATAAAAGAATCCCCGAAAACTTCGTTTTCGGGGATTTCCTTTTCGTAGCGTGACCTCGATGGGATTCAAACCCGTAACCTTCTGATCCGTAGTCAGATGCTCTATTCAGTTGAGCTACGAGGCCTTAATCTTCTTATTCAGTGGGACCCATATATTTCTTCTCTTTGATACGGGCTTTCTTACCTGTAAGATCTCTGAGATAGAATATACGTGCTCTGCGTACTTTACCGGCCTTATTAAGTTCGATATCAGCGATAAGGGGTGAATTTAGAGGAAAAATCCTCTCTACACCAACGCCATTCGATATTTTGCGAACGGTAAAAGTCTGTGTGCTTCCACCACCGCGTTTTTGCATTACTACTCCGCGAAATTTCTGGAGTCTTTCCTTATTTTCCTCTTTGATTCTGTAAGTGACTGTGATAGTGTCACCTGCTTTAAAATCAGGGAACTCTTTGTGCTCTGCTGCAAAAGCTTGTTCTGCAATTTTGATTAAATCCATTTCAATGTCTTTTTAGCGCAACATTGCTGACTATTAGTGTCTCACGGCAAGAGGTTGCTTTTAATTTTGGGACTGCAAAGATATACAAAACCCGATAGAATACAAATTTTTTGAAAAAAAGTCTCTACGAGAACATCTTTTTCATTCTCTCAAAGAAATTGCGGTCACTGCTCGTAGGAGAGGGTTTGAAATTGGAAGAAGTCTTCATCTTTTCAAGCATTTCTTTTTCCGATTTATCTACCTTCTTGGGCATCCACACCTGAACAAATACCAGCAAATCACCGCTGCCGTACCCATTGATATCGGGGACTCCTTTGCCTTTGAGTCTCAATATCTTACCAGACTGGGTACCGGGGTCTATCTTGATACGCAACTTGCCATCCACAGCGGGAATATCGCAGGTAGTACCGAGTATTGCATCTGAGACGGAGATAAACAGAGAGTATATCAAATCGTTACCATCTCTCTGAAGGTCAGGATGAGCTTCCTCTTCAATGACGACCAGAAGGTCTCCGCTTATGCCATTGCCTTTAGCGGCATTGCCTTTGCCCTGCACAGTCAACTGCATTCCCTGGGCCACTCCTGCAGGTATTTTGAAAGAGATTTCATCGGCAGACTTCACAAGTCCAGAACCATGACAATTGGAACAAGGCTTAGTGATAATTTTCCCCTCCCCTCCACAAGTGGGACATGGAGAAGAAGATTGCATCTGACCAAGAAAAGATTGTACTACACGGGTGACGACACCGGTGCCATGGCAAGTGTCACAAGTCTTGATATCTGCTTCAGAAGCTGCTCCACGACCATGACATACAGGACAACTTACAGCTTTATTGATTTTTACTGTCTTATTGACACCATGCACCACCTCGCTGAGACTGAGTTTGACCCTGATTCTGATATCGGAACCACGAGCCACTCTCCTACCACCTCGTGAAGAGTGTTGACCGAAACCACCAAATCCACCGCCACCGAAACTACCTCCGAAACCACCACCGAGAATATCTCCGAAACGTTCGAAGATATCTTCCATAGTGAATCCTCCTCCAAAATCGCTGAAACCTCCTCCGGGTGCTCCTGCCCCACTCATACCTGCGTGACCAAATCTGTCGTACCTGGCCTTCTTATCAGGATTGCTGAGGACATCATAAGCTTCCGCTGCCTCTTTGAATTTCTCTTCAGCAGAGGCATCTCCGGGGTTTCTGTCGGGGTGATATTTGAGGGCCATCGTACGATATGCCTTCTTTATCTCTTCAGGTGATGATTCTTTAGTGACACCCAGCACTTCATAATAATCTCTTTTCTCTGCCATAGATGTTATACTCCTACTACGACTTTAGCAAAACGAACCACTTTACCATGCAGAGTGTACCCCTGTTGGACTATGTCGATTATTTTATCTTTTTGATCCGGTTTTTCTACAGGAAACTGTGCCACAGCCTCGTGAAAATCGGTGTTGAATTTTTGCCCTGAGGTCTCAATTCTTTCTAAACCGCGAGACTTGAGATAATTGTATAATTTATTGTATATTAACTCTGTACCCTCACGTGAAGCTTTATCTCCATCTGCCTCTGCCAACACTTGAAGAGCTCTTTCACAATCATCAAGAATAGGGAGGAAACCAACTATTACATCCTCTCCTGCCGAATTGACCAGATCGAGACGCTCTTTGGCAGCTCTTCTTCTGAAATTATCGAACTCTGCTGCCAGACGAAGATATTTATCATTGGACTCCTCTACCTTATGCTTAAACTCACTAATCTCTTTCTCATAGCGTTCAACCTCAGATTTTTTACCTTTGGAATCTGCTTGAGCATGTTCTTCATTAGTTACTTTTTGCTTGGAATCTTCTTGTTTAATATCCTCACCTATAGGCTTTTGTTCTGCATTAATATCTTTCTTTTGCTTCATATCTTTTGGTTAATAAGTCGCAAAGATAGAAACAAAATGTTTGCCACATAAAAAAAAGGACAAAATGGCAGTTTAGAGGGCAGTGACAGTCGGCTTGGTGTCTTTAAATTTGGGCATTGTGGCCCCGATGGGTGCACCGATATAAGTGGGGTCGCACATCACGAAATTGTGACCTTGATAAGAGACATAATCCCCCGACACAGGTTGATTGAACTCAACTCCGCAAGCGACATGGCCCGGGTATCCAAACATCACAGTATTGAGGTCAAGAGTGTTTTTAACTAACCATGAAAATACCAAGACCCTGTCTTTGCAGTTGTTGGACCCATAATAGATAGATTCTTCGATGAACAAAGGTTTGGACCTTCCAAACATCTCAAAATCTGTCTTATATTCAAAACCTTTCTGGATGAGATTGAGGATGTAGGCTACTGCCTCCTCCTGGTTCATCCCCTCCTTTAAAATTTTGTATTTGACCACTCTGAAAATAGCTTTGGCAGTCTCTTTATCAACGGCTGAACGATGATATGTAATGAGGTCTGACTGAGGATAATTCAAAGTCATGGAGACAAGGGCGGAATTTACCGGGATTGATACATCTTCACCAAGAATGGCAGACCAGAGAGGTAACTTGATTTTCTCATAATAATCCATACCCAGAGACATAGGCTTCCCAACCTTTAATGTCACTTTATTGTCTGCTTTGGAGAAATCTTCCTTAAACGAGAACAAAGGTGTCTGACTGCTAAGCCTGTTGTAGCTGAAGATGTAAAAATCGACGTCATTATCACTTACATATGATACTTGATATATAGGTTCTTGAAATGGAAGCAGGAGCACAAGAAAATCTCCTGAAGCCCCCATCCTCACCTTGTACTGCAATTGAGAGAGAATAAACATCTGGGTGACTACCCTCTCATTGATATTTTCTTCACTATAAATGGCTTCGGTGAAATGTTTGATTAGCATATATACTGCCCAATCGCTCAAAGAAAGTTGGTCGCGAAGAGCTATAATAGCATCAATGGTAGGCATGTATGAGGCGAGACTGATTTTCGTCCAGCTGTTGGCAGCATCTTTCTCGTTGGCTCCGACACGACTTAGTCTCATCTCCGAATCAAAAGGAATACTCTCTTTGAGACCAAAGAAATCAATAGCCACTTCTCCTGACGAAGCACTGTATGAGGCACTGATACCTGGCGATGGCACTCTGGCAGGCATCGTCATCTCCTCTCCTGCAGGGATGCCGTGGGTCTTGGAGGATGCATTACCACTATTATTGTAGTAAGTGGGTTTATCCGGAACGGCTCCCATGGGGTCTGTTTTCTCTCTTTGAATAGTGAATTCCTCCCAAGCTTTTCTCAGATATTCAGAATACTCGGCATTAGCTTTGGCTCTCCAGTCCTTATACTCCTGATTGCGTTGCTGAAGAAATTTCTTGTATTCGGCATTGTCATTTTTCTTATCATTCTGAGCTGCAAGACTGAAACTTGCTGCCAGCAGGAAAACAACTGCAAAAATCACTCGAATTGATTTCATAATAATGGTCTATTTATTTTAAAAGGCTCCCACGTATCTTTAGAAAAGACGGGGGAGCCTGTTAATCTGCTCTCAAAAGAGCATTGAATTATTTATTCTGGAATTTCTCCATTTCGGCATCAAAAGTCTTCTCAAATAGATATTTGTCGAAAGCTACCTGCAATTTTTCATCCTTGGTAATGGATTCTTCAATAGCAGTTTCGATAGAAGCTTTTGTCATCTCAATGTTGATGTAATAAGTGAAAACACCTTCTTCAGATTTAAATACTTTTTCTCCTCTTACTACAGAGTTAACAAGTTGCTGATTGACCACGGCACGAGCATTTTCTTCAAATTTGGAAGCATATTCCTGTCTGTCACCTATAGAAACTTGGTTGATATATTGCTCTGTGACAGCTTTCAAAGTAACGCTGACACTTGAAGCGATCTCAGTACGAGCATTGAGTCCGGCGACTTTTTTAGCTGTAGCCATATCAGGACTTTTACCAATACCGGTAGCACGGAAAGTATCTTTATCTGAG
>CAYMAX010000088.1:0-4546 GCA_964388595.1 uncultured Muribaculaceae bacterium | reverse complement strand
TGTCTTCCCAATGAGTGACGAATAGATATTTACATCTTTTTGTAAGGAGCTAAATCGCTATCTGTCGCATCAGAGCTAGAATCAACTTGATGGTATGACCTATTATCTTCAGGATAGCTTTCTTAATATCAGCAACCATTAATTACAGATTTTTGTAATCGGCTATATTTTTCTTCCAATTTTATGAATAATCTCATATAATTAAATAGCCAAATAATGAGTGTAAGAGCATGATAATGGAACGACCAATTGACTCCAGAAGAATACGGTTTCTGGAGCCCTATGAAGAAATCATAGGCATCCTCAATGAATTGTCATTTATCGAAGGTTTACTACTCGGCCGAATAGGAACAATCACGATTGCCATTCCTGATGATTTGGAAGACCGCATTAGACCTTTTATTGGCAAAAGAATAGCTCTAATCCGCACAGATATTGCAGAGAAACAATATCTTTTCAGGGTTCTCGATCAAGCTCCGATTTCCAAAAAGAATGCATCGCTCCTGGAGGACCCATAAATATAAAAATTGCACTCAGGGTTGCCGCCCTGAGTTTGATACTAATTTAAGGTGATAATGTTATGAATTCTCAAGATATAAAAAACTTATCTTCGAGCTATTCAACCGCTCGTACAGAAATTCCCGATAGGCTTAGAGAGAACAAAGATCTGAGATACATTCGAATAAAAAAGAAAGAAAAAAAGCCTTTTGAAGACTTTTGGACTCATGGCAACCTGGAAGAAGCAATAGCCGACTGGGATGAACGTAAGGCTGCCTGGGAGAAAAACGGGAAAAAAGGCCGCCTTCCAAAGAAGCCGAGCCGGGTAACAAATTACTCTGCAACTGATACGATTCTGGCTCAGCATCTTGCGCGAGGAGAAAATTATGGGATTGCAGCCGGGTATGGCGGATTGGCGCCCTTCGACTCGGATGAGGAGGATAGGTTACAGGAACTCGGTGTGTTCGAAAAGCTGCCACCTACTTTTAGGGTGAGGACAGGAAGCGGCGGATTCCACAGGTACTACTATATACCAGATCTCAATGGCAAGATCGTTCTATACGACAAGACTCTTAAGGATCCAAAGAAACCAGAGGAAGCTCTGCACCTGGGAGAGATTCAATGGATAGGGACACAAGTTGTTGGCCCTGGAAGCACTCATCCTAATGGCAATAAATATGAAGTTGTAGATGATCTCCCAATCGCTACAATAACCATGGCACAACTCCTAGACGCCATCTCTCGCTGCAAGTTCTCAAAAAATGATAGAAAGCCAGCCCATCGCACTGCTAAGAAAAAGAAATCAAAATCCTCGAAGCCGAGGGCAAGCTCGGCGATAGGAGACTCAATACCAATCCAGGATATCGCCATGCCGGACAATCCTAGGGAGAGGAACGGAAAGAATGGCCGGGAAATATTCGGATCACATCCAATTCATGGGTCTACGACAGGGAAAAATTTCCATATAAACGTTGACAAGAACACTTGGTATTGTCATCGGTGTGGCTCTGGCGGAGGGCCATTGGAATGGATTGCTGTTATGTGCGGAATTATCAGCTGCAGTCAGGTCGGCCCAAAATGTCTCAAAGGTGAGAAATACATACAGGTATTAGAGGAAGCCAGAGCCCTTGGTTATGAGATACATGAAAAGGGACAATCGACAGGACAGTTCGAGGCCATCGAAAAGAGGATTCAGTGTGATAACTTGCCTGAAGATCTTCCTCCCGATCAAGTTGGAGTTATCAAAGGAGCGCCGAGAATTGGGAAGACTCATTGGGTAGTAAAGCAGCTCATAAAGGCCCAATCAGGTTGTTACATAACACATAACCATTCTATAGCGAATCATGCGCTGCGTATCTTCAAGAAAAACGGAGGGCGAGATGCTGTACATTTGGAAGGCAAAAGCAGACCAGGAATGTGCCAAAACCAAGGGACAACCTGCAGAGAGTGCGAACTCTGTCCCAATCAACACGACGATGGCCATATTAGCTATACTGAACTAGAGATGAGAGCAAGGGATCTGTTGCTCAGACATGGAATACTGACCAAAGAAAAGATTCCCTGCGATCTATGCCCGTATTATACCCTGAAACTTGCTGAGAGATTTGCCAAATATTGCTTCACGGTTCCGCACTTTATCCAAGAGATTGGATCCAGGCAGCTGATTGTCTTAGACGAAGATCCAACGCTCTCTTATTTCTTTCCAAAATCTCCAATGCTATTCAGATATAAGAAAGAGAGATACGAACACAAATTCGAAAATGTTTTAGGTAAGGCTTTGGAGCAGGCTTCGGAGATTAGAGAGCGTATAGAAAAGAAGGGGCGAGCAAGTGAAGAGGATAAACTATTGTTGTGGTGCATAGATTCTTTTGGAGGAATAAATGAAGTCATTAAAACTACAATGAGCAGTAATAGCGCCCCTGAAGAGTGCTGCTATAAGATTGAAGAGCTACTTACGCACAAATATAATACAGTTTACGACAATGATCTGATAGAAAAGTCACTTGAGAAGCTAAAAGAATATCACATTGACTATAGCTCGGATGTTGACCTCAAAGATTACATTGGATGCTGGTTTCATTTATACGGAAAGAAACCATTGTTCACCCTCACATCAGGTCGGAGCGGCTACAGGTCTGTGCATCTAATAGGAGACGCCACAAGTCCAGCTCTAAACATGGGCTGGTCAGCTTTAGCAATGAAATCTGAGCAAAAAATATTAGTCATTGGAAACACTCTGGCCGAGCTTTTCGGTAAAGCCCTCGGAAACGCAATTGTCATCGAAATTCCATTTTTTAAGTACGCGAATAACTACGTTGTAATACCAGTTGATAGCAGTAAAGAAAAAACGTATGATGGGACGGTCAAAAATCAAAGGCTAAAGGTAAAAAAGCTCATCAAGATGGTGGCAGGGGATCCGGATAACGAATATAGACATCCAGTCATGGTGTTAACAGGATCTAAGAAAAATCAGGAAACTTTAATCAAATCAATTGGCGGTATATGCCACGCTTCTCAGGAAGAAGGAGAGATAGGACAGAAATGGAATCATCAATCGGGTACGGTGAATGTATTCTATCAAAACTCCACAATATCACGAGGTTTGGATGTGGACCAATACAACGTGCTGTTCGTACATGATGCTGACTTTGCTCTGCCGTTCTGGTCGGCTGCCATAGAAGCCGGTGAAGATAGTGCTGAGGACATTCTTGCCTCAATCATCATGGACGAGACCACTAATTCCGTGTTGCGTATTTCTCCTGTGGTGGGTTGTAATCAGTTTCATCCTAAAGTGGTGATAATTCCAAGAAACGATCTATGGAAAATTAGGCACATTTGTGATCGAGTTCTCGATCGCAAATGCGGCGGCAGGACACCTGATATTGAAGATATTGCCACGCTGATAAAGGAATCTGGTATCATTGACACAGTGAATTTGAACGAACATGGCGAGGTTGTCTATAATGATCTAATGGGCCCCGAGTGGGAGAAAGCAGTATGTGAGAATACGCTCATAGATAAATTTAAATTAAATTTGAATCGTGTCAGCGCTCGTGGTAGATATACTCGTGAAGAACTTGAAGAGGCCATTGAAAGGATTCTAAAAGTGCTCAAGAAAGCTGGAAAAGGTGAATGGATGTCAAAAAAGGATATGAGAAAGAACGGCCTGAAGTGCAAGGATTCTTTGATCCGGCCTGCACTAGATCGTCTGTACTATGAGAACAAGGCGGTATGGAAAATGATCGGCAGACGCAATATGTGGTCATACAATCAAGATTAACCGAATGTTATGCCGGATATCGATTAGGAGATTTTCGAGGGCGCCGCATAACGATCAAATTTGGGGTTAAGTTATATGCCTTAAGCCCCGAGATAAATCGAGAACAAGAGGAGCCTTTAAAAGGCCAAAACGGTAGGCTGCAAAGGTTCAGCTAATTGGCAATGACCCCCGGACTTTTTGCGAACATTTCTTTGGGTTTACATTTCTATTACACAACCATGTCCGCAGCCGCCTTGCTCAACCTAGCAGCCAGGTCAGCTGTAAAAGACCGTTGGCATGTATTATCCCGAAGAACGGCGTCTTTGCGGTAGAGTATATCTGATACCTAAAAATAACCCGATAAGGACTCATGGATATACCGCCCAGTATCAGTCCACAGCCCAACAAGGAACGGAGTGGAGTCTCAAAATGTTTACTAGAACAAGACAGAAAAGACCAGAAATCTGGGTCTTTTCCATGATATTGCCACGTGATTCTATGCGTCTCCTTAGCTAATCCATTTTGTTAAAGGACCGTTCTATGTGAAGCCAATCGTTACAGCCCGATAATCAGCGCCGGGGGCATTGATTCCACATGGATATCCAGCGGAGTTGAAGAGAGGTCTCTTTGCGAGCCATGCAGACGGTCTACTAACATATACTAACATATATGCACGAATTAAGGTATCTAATAAGGATACCGTGGTTAAAATCGACTACAGGAGCCATAAATCAGGTTATGTATACATTTTTCCCAGGATTTTCGGTTTTTTTGTTTTCTATTATAGGG
>CAYMAX010000087.1:0-4562 GCA_964388595.1 uncultured Muribaculaceae bacterium | reverse complement strand
ATTATTTCAAAGGTACTAATTAATTTTTATTCTACTATTTTGAAAATATTCATCTTGCAGTAGCAAAGTCTCAGCACCATAACATTGTGCCGATAGTAATGCCGCTTTTGCATCAAGAATTCACTGAAAATCTAGTCCCAGGTGCAAAAAGGGGGTGTTTGCACCTGGAGGCATATCCAACAGCCCATCGACAGATTGAATTCTGAGACTGGCGAGCGAGGAGTCGAGCCTCGAAGAATCAATTGACGTGGGCAACCAAAAAAAGATTGCCGTGAGCAACCTCGCGACAAAACAATTTTGTGGAAAGTATGATATCGAACTGGGGTTTGGGATTAGATGGATAGGATATGAGCTATCTCGTACCAGTTGTGATTGATTTCATTGTGACGTGAGCAAGCCTCTGAGAATGGCGTGAAGACTGTTTGATTTTGCATAGTCCCCACCATAAAGCCTGACTTGCCTGCCAACAAAGCTTTTACTGCTTCATAGCCCAAAACACTTGCCAAAACTCTATCATTGCAGGAAGGAGAGCCTCCACGCTGGATGTGACCAAGTGTGGTAACTCTGGTCTCATAATCGGGCAAAATGGTTTTGACCTTCTCAGCAATCTCTATGGCACTTCCCTGGTCTCCCCCTTCGGATACTATGACTATACCTGAAGTTTTATTCTTTCGTCTTTCGAATTGGAGATATTCGCAAAGTTGGTCGATAGATGTGGTAATCTCAGGAATGAGAGTAGCCTCAGCTCCGGTCGCAATAGCTGTGTGAAGTGCAATAAATCCTGCATCACGTCCCATTACCTCCACAAAGAAAACAAGATTATGGCTGTCTGCCGTATCACGCAACTTATCTATAGCTGACACAGCTGTGTTGATGGCTGTGTCAAATCCTATGGTATAATCTGTACCATAAATGTCATTGTCTATCGTGCCCGGAATCCCTATGATAGGCATCCCGAATTCTTTACAAAGCAAGTCTGCACCTCGGAAAGAGCCATCTCCGCCAATCACCACAAGTGCGTCAATACCTGCATCTTTCATGTTTTGGTAAGCGATAGCGCGAGTCTCCTTATCTTTGAATTCAGGACAACGCGAAGACTTCAGCATCGTACCGCCCTGGGAGATAATTTTGGAGACAGAGTGAGATTGCATACTCATAAACATTTTATCAAGTAAGCCCTGGTAGCCCCGCATTATCCCGACCACTTCTTTATGATTGAAAATAGCACTTCTGACCACTGCTCTGATAGCTGCATTCATCCCCGGGGCATCTCCTCCTGAGGTAAGGACTCCGATGCGTTGTATTTTGGCATTTTTGGACATAACCTGTAAGTATTTATTGGAATTAACTTCGCAAAGATATGATTTTCTCCAATTCTTTCTACTTTTGCCCCACAATAATATGGCAATAAAAACATAATAATCCAGAGATAAATAATGCAAATCGGAGATATCAAATTAAGGGATAAACCACTCTTCCTGGCCCCAATGGAGGATGTCACCGATGCCTCTTTCAGATATATCTGCAAAAGGTATGGCGCAGATATGCTCTACACTGAATTTATCTCATCAGATGGTCTGATACGCGACGTCCCCGGGTCTCTTTACAAATTACAGATTTATGACTATGAACATCCCATCGGGATGCAGATATATGGTCATTTGATAGATGCCATAGTCCAATCCGCCATACGGGTAGAGGAAGCAAAACCAGACCTCATAGATATTAATTTCGGTTGCCCTGTCAATAAAATCGCTCGGAGGGGTGCCGGTTCAGGAATGATGAAAGAGCCCGACAAAATGGTCGAAATCACCCGTCGCGTGGTAGAAGCCGTTCATCTTCCCGTCACAGTGAAAACTCGTCTCGGATGGGACGAAAATTCCAAAATAATCGTAGAGTTGGCAGAGAGGCTACAGGATGTGGGAATCGCTGCCCTCACCATCCACGGACGTACTCGAAGCCAAATGTACAAGGGTAAGGCTGACTGGACACTGATAGGAGAAGTCAAGAATAATCCGAGAATGAAGATTCCCATCATAGGCAATGGAGATATTTGCACACCGCAAGATGCAGCTAATGCCTTCGAGCAATATGGAGTAGATGCTGTGATGGTGGGACGTGCAAGTTTTGGCCACCCTTGGGTATTTCAGGAAATGAGACACTATCTCGACACCGGCGAAGAACTTCCGCCGATGACAGTCAACGATAAAGTCGCTTTGGCCAAGGACCATTTTGCCAAATCTTTGCAATTTAAGGGAGAAAAAGTAGGAGTACTCGAGATGCGTCGTCATCTCTCCTGCTATTTCAAAGGCTTGCCCGATTTTAAGGAGACTCGTCTGAAATTGGTTACCGAAAATGACCCCTCTAAAGTCCTTGAACTCATCGATTATGTAGGCCAAAGATGGGGCGAAAGATAGTTGAGAAATCTTTGGGTTATTTTTGCCGCTTCCAATAAAATGTCTATCTTTGCACCCCCCTAATAGTAGGGATATCGCAACAAAATTTATTGTATTAACTTAAAAATCAACACAGTGGACACACAAAGTTACAAAACAGTGTCGGCTAACCCAAGTACCATCAACAAAGAATGGGTAGTGGTTGATGCCACAGATCAAATCGTGGGAAGACTTGCTTCCAACGTAGCTAATTTGCTACGTGGCAAGAGAAAAGTCAATTTTACCCCCAATATGGACTGCGGAGATAATGTAATAATTATCAATGCTGAAAAAGTCCGTTTCACAGGGAAAAAACTGACTGACAAAGTGTATGTCCGTCATACCGGTTACCCCGGAGGACAACGTTTTGCCACCCCCAAAGAACTGTTGGTACGCAAACCCGTAGCCGTAGTTCAGGAAGCTGTCAAAGGCATGCTTCCTAAGACACGTCTTGGTAGTGAGTTGTTCCGCAACCTTTATGTTTATGAAGGTCCCGAACATCCCCACCAGGCACAATCACCCAAATTAATTAATTTATCAGAACTAAAGTAAACAGAGCATGGAAGTAATTAACGCCCTTGGAAGACGTAAATCAGCAGTTGCTCGCGTTTATGTGAAGACAGGTAAAGGTAACATTACGATCAACGATCGTCCTTTCGAAGAATATTTCAGAGAGGAATCACTTCGCTACATCGTTAAACAACCTTTAGATGTTACAGGAACTCTCGCCAATTTCGACATTAATGTCAATCTTGACGGAGGTGGAATCAAAGGTCAGGCAGAGGCCCTTCGCCTCGCTATAGCCCGCGCCCTTTGTGAAGTCGATAAAGAGGCTTACCGTCCTGTACTCAAGTCCAATGGTTTCTTGACTCGCGATGCTCGCGAAGTTGAAAGAAAGAAACCCGGACAGCCCGGTGCACGCAGACGCTTCCAATTCAGCAAACGTTAAGATTTACACTCAATTGCACAGAGCAGACTCAAAACAATCGGATCCTTTATGGCTACCAATAGTTTGTCGCTCTGCGAAAAATTCAGGAGACCGAGATATTCGTTACTCCTAAATTAAAAACGAGAACTCTTTTTAAAAGAGAACAAAACAAATTAAAAAACAGAAAAATGCCCAGAACAAATTTCCAAGACTTATTAGATGCAGGTGTACACTTCGGACACTTGAAGAGAAAATGGAATCCCAAAATGGCTCCTTATATCTACATGGAGAAAAACGGGATTCATATCATTGACCTGCATAAGACTGTTGTCAAAATAGATGAGGCTGCCAATATGATGAAGCAACTTGCACGTGCAGGTCGCCGTATTCTTTTCGTAGCCACCAAGAAACAGGCTAAAGACATCGTGGCAGATTATGCCAAGTCAGTCGGTATGCCTTATGTTACAGAAAGATGGCCTGGTGGAATGCTTACCAATTTCCCCACCATCCGTAAAGCGGTCAAGAAGATGAATTCCATCGACAAGATGATTACCGATGGTACTTTTGAAACTTTGGCCAAACGTGAACGTCTCCAAGTGACTCGTCAGAGAGCAAAACTTGAGAAAAACTTAGGCTCTATAGCCGACCTCAATCGCCTTCCTTCAGCACTTTTTGTGGTGGATGTGCAGAAAGAGATGAATGCAGTTAAAGAAGCTAATCGTCTTAATATCCCCGTAATCGCTATGGTTGATACTTGTTGCGATCCCACACCGATTGATTATGTGATTCCGGCCAACGATGATGCTGCCAAATCTGTATCACTCATTCTTGAAGCAGTTTGCAATGCTATCAAGGAAGGACTTGAAGAGAGAAAACTTGACAAAGACAAAGAAGCTGAAGAAAACGCCAACAATAATGGAGAAGGCGAAGTGGATGAAAACGAGATTCCTGCAGGCAAGAGAATGCGTCCCCGCAAGAATACTTTCCGCAAAGAGGAGACATCTTCTGTAAAAGAAGTTGCTACTCCGGCCAAAGCCAAAAAAGAGGCTGCTTCAGTAGAGGAAGTTCCTGCCAAAAAGGAAGCTCCCGCAAAAAAGGAAGCTCCTGCCAAAAAAGCAGCTGCTTCAAAAGAAACTAAAGAATAAATAATACCATGGAAATAAAAGCAGTAGATGTTGCGAAACTTCGCAAAATGACTG
>CAYMAX010000086.1:0-4743 GCA_964388595.1 uncultured Muribaculaceae bacterium | reverse complement strand
TTATGCTGGTGCAAAGGGGCGTATTCATTGAAGCTGGTGGCAAAAAAGCCACGCAACTTAGCAGCATCCCCTCGCATGGGGGAGTCGGAGCGCAGGGTTAGACGGAGGATTTTGAGGTTCATGGGGGATCAAATTCGTTTTTCATTTCGTCATGCATTTGGATCTTCGCGTTCGATGTTGCGGCGCACCATGTATTCTCAAAACTGAAAAAGCAATCTCTTTCCAGATCGAATATAACATGGATATCCTTTGAAGTTGACTCCTCAGCCGCTGGACAAAGCGTCAAACTCTCTATCATTTTAAATTTCTCCCTTTGACTCTGCAATTTTGGTTCAGTCTATAATCCATGAATCCCATTTATTAGCATATCTATTTATGTAATTAAAATTTATATATTATTTAGAATATTAAGCAACATTCTCCGCATTCCGTTCGTTTGAAGCCGGTTTCAGGATCGTAATATTTGTCCAGTTCTTCCTTTGAGATATAACCGATCTCCGAATCATCGTTAACTAAATGACATGCATACTTCTCGGGTACAGAAATCATGTAATCATTGAATTCTTTCTTTATGCTCAAGTGTTTTTTCATTCTCTCTAATCCGTTTTTTTCCGATTGTAGGTCAAGATATTTCTTCCATATTCCTGATGCACTTTCGTCAAGTTCCACGAAGACATCCACTTTTGGGAAATCTTCTTCGATTAACTTGAACTCTTTACTCAGATCCTTGAAGGCCAACTGCATTAGAAAGGCCAAGTTCTTGCGAGACTTCTCTTTTCCCATGCCCATCTTCACAATTTTGAAGTACTTGTTATTCAACTCTAAAAAATCCGATTCATGGATCGGACCTTCCTTAGTTTTAAGAATGTCCAAGGTATTGATGGTCAAAAAAGTATCATATATGTATTTATAATATTCCTTTCTTTCATCTTTCAGTCTGAATATTGATACTGATCCCTTTGTCGATTTCATCGAGTTCCTATTGCACCTACCAGCTACTTGGTTTAGAGAGTCCAATGGCGCGAAATCTCTATAAACCACATCTGCATCTATATCTACCCCAGCTTCGATGAGTTGAGTGCTCACGATGACTTTTCTGCATCCTGAAGATTCTTTTATTTCTTTTATTTTTTCCAATCTCTTCTTCGGGACTATGTGTGTGGATAAGTAGAAATTTCTTGTGTTCTCTAACTTGAGATCTTTAATTGAACTATATACATCGTTAGCTGAAGAAATGGTATTAAGGACGATCAGAAAATCCTTGTCATTCTGCTCTACTAAGCGCTCTTTTACCAGAGCCTTGAATTCTTCTAGGGTTAGTAGTTTATCCAGCCTCGGAATGAGTTCGATTCTATCCAGATCCTGGAAGTACTTTTCCTTGTTTTGAACTATCTCCTTTATCTCTCCCTTGGATTCATCGAATATGAGCGGTTGAGTTGCTGTGACGAAAATCACATAGCTATTGAACTTCTCACAGAGAACCACCATGGCATCATGGATGAGCTGCCAGTAGCGGTGAGGTACTGCTTGCACCTCATCTAAAATAATTATAGAGTTTGCAAGCTTGTTGAACTTCCGCAATTGCTTATTCCTATTAGAAAACAACGTATGGAAGAACTGCCAGAATGTGGTTACTATAATTTCGGCATTCCAGCCTTCCATAAGCAGGAGGCTTTTATCGGCTTCATAGCTCTCATCCCCTACTCTGTAATCAACATCGGCTAGATGGTGATGCTTCAGAAGAAGCCTTGAATCCTTAGAACAGCCTGCTTTGGTTATGACATCTTCAAAAACATCGAAATTCTGATCTATTATACTCAGGAATGGCAATGCATAGACAATCCGGGCTGTAAAACCATGTTCTTTTTTTAGCCTTTCCCTTAGTTTCAGGGCCAAGGAGAAGGCGGTTAACGTTTTGCCTGTACCAGTCGGAACATTCAAAGATATGATTTTGCTGTTCAGGTCCCAGCTCTTGATGCCCTCCATGGTGTCGACATAAATCCGATTCCTGAGATCATTGATGTTATTTTTATCAGCTGGAAACTTCATGGCCTTGTATCTATCAACCAAATCGGACGATATATCAAACCGCTCAAAATTGAAGCCATCCAATCCCGCATCAGTTTTATCGGCATCTAGGAGAGAGGAGTAGAGAAATTGCATAAAGAAATATATATTGAGGTTGTGCTCGTCCACCAGGTCTATCACCAATTGGCAATCCTTTCTGCTTATATCTTCGATGGCATCACCAAGTACATAATTTATGATATTGTTGAAATCTATTTTAATATCTACCTCATTCTTGAGAAGCCTTTGGAGAATTTCTTCCACCTTGGCTCCTTCAATTGCTTTTATTTGCTCTCTCGCTAACTTCTGAATATTCTCTCTATTAGAATAGACATCGTCAATCTCGCTTAAGGCGTTTATGAGGTTGCCATGATGTCTCCTTACTACTATGAATGAAATGATGGGTAAGTACTTTGCCAGCCATCCTTCTTTCCCTGACTGGTTCAAATATTCCTTGATAACTGCGTAGGCGAATAATGCCGAGAGCAGGCCATGGTGTGTAGTCTCCCTGGCCTTTAGTACCTTTTTCCTTTTCTCATCCTTCTCTCTTATATATTCCTGGAAAAAAGCGGTAGCCTTGCCAAGGTCATGAGTTGCTCCAATGATATATGCTGCTTTACTTAGGAGGGTGATGTCATCAAAGTTTAGTTGCTTTCCAGTCACAGTGTCTCTGCAAAAGTCTCCTACATTTTTCAGGTGTTTGATGAGGGGCTTATCTGGATGGGATAATAGCTCAGAGGAAAACAATTCGCTCGCCATTCTCGGCCTCCCAGAGCCCCCTGGCTCTGGCTCTAATCTTATTGCCATTACTCTCAAACAAAACTTCGGAGTACTCAGTCACTTCTCTAGCCTCGCCCATTACGTTCGGCATAACCTCTGAAAAGTACTTCATCCCCTCATTAAAATCCACTTCCAAAATGCATTTGCTCGGGATTACGCTATCAATAAAACTGAAATCTTCTCCGCACTTTTTAAGCCTAAATTCTCCAACGAATTGAAAGTTGCAGATATGATGGCTTAACCCTAGGCAAGGAGTGTATACGGACTGATGGTTGGCGAGCAAGCCCCTAAACCTTTCGAGAAAATGATTATCTGAACAAGAGAAATATATCCTATACTTCGGAGCTTTCACCGATTCAAACCTGACACGAAATCTGTTCTTAATTCTCAGTATCGCAGTTTTGCTTTTTGCATTTATCTTAACCTTTGATTTCTTTGTATCCAATAGATTCTCGCTTATTCGTATTTTTTTTACAGGTTCGATGATCTTGCAGCCTATCCAGGCATCATCCTTGCTGAAATGCCTGAAATAATCTTCCTTGTCAAGGCCTGCGATGGCCCCAATTAGCCCTGATAGAGCTGTTCGAGGTGGGAAAGAATAGGTGAGGGGGGAGCTGGTAGAATAGTTCTTCCTAAAGTGGGCATAGTCCCCCCATATATCGAACACTAATATCTTTTCTGGCATCGGGACCTCAGAAAGATATTGGATTTATGATGATCCCTGTTTCTTTGTGCAGATCTGCAACTGAAAAGTCGACATCATCTTTCTTGAACTTTATCCTATCATCTGCTTTTACTTCTATGTCTTTTATCGCATCTTTTTCATCTTTTAATTTTTTAATTAGCTCGGATATGTCTAGCTTAAAATCCTCCACATCACGGATGTCCTCATGAAGCATATCGGTTACCAGTTTCACCAGCTTGTCGAGGTCCCCAATATGGTAGTTCTCTTTGCTGTAGTTCACTTTTAGCAGTAGCCTGGGAACCTGTCCAACCTTGGTCCTGGTAATAAGACTCTTGGTCCCATTCCATATACCCTCCAGCAATAGCCTTCCATCTTCATCAGTGAGGCCCGTTTGCTTGGCAGCATTCTCGTTTACGATGCCGTAGAAGAGTATGAGAGAATAAGGCAAGAAGTCCTCCTCTCGGAAAGTTTTTTGTTTGGACTTTGCGCCTGAAGCAAACGCACCTGTTCCTCTAATGTGCTTCACTGTCACTCTGTGCAGAGATCTGCCCATCTTGAATTGAACCGGGCCGGTATATGTTATTGCGCTTTTATCCCCTTGGGATTTCTCAATAGGAATGACTCCTCCGAAGAGACGCATATCTATGCATTCTGCAAGAATCCGCTTAGCATTTTCATCGAAATCTCTAGCGCGCTCTTTTGCATCTTGGATATATCCTTTCTCTTCGTCGGTGATTATTTCTCTCACGAATATCTCAAGTTCCTTAAAATCATGGAGATAGTCCCGGATGGTTCTCTTCAGCCTGACATCTGTCACGAGGTTGATACCTACATCCTCATCGATCCTAGGTTTGTTCTCGTCCAAGGGATCTCCATTTGGATTCCCATCGTTCACATCGTAGATGAAAATGATCTCCGACCTATTTTTGATTGTTTCTGCCATGTTTGCCCCTCCTTTACAGTCTTATCCATATTTTACTTGATCTCGAACAACCGGTGCATGTTCATTCCCAAAACAAAGTAGAAACTCAGCTCGTCATCGGTTCCTTCCAACCTGGCTCCAGCCCTGAGGAACTGATTTGAGAGTATGAATTCCAGATCATGATAGCGTTCGTTTTCCTCGTATTCCTCAAGTTTGTTCCTCACGTCTCGCGGAAGCCGTATAATCAGGTCTCCATTCATATTAAGTCCGTGGAGTTTGCTGAAGAATG
>CAYMAX010000085.1:0-4887 GCA_964388595.1 uncultured Muribaculaceae bacterium | reverse complement strand
AGAAGAAGAAAGAATCTTCAGACAACAAGATAGATGAACTCAATAAGCGCATCTACGAGTTGATCAAAGAGAACGATGACCTCATCCGTCAACATTAAATCATCTTCTGAGAGTCTGCCACGAATGTCTCGAGCCCGCGGTCTGTAAGAGGATGATTGAGCAATCCGAGAATAGCCTTCAGGGGGCAGGTGGCTACATCGGCTCCCGCTTCCAGGCATTGGATGATATGACGGGTGTGCCTGATGGAGGCTGCAAGCACCTGAGTCTTATACCCGTAATATCTGAACACTTTTACGATTTGAGCTACCAGGCCTACACCATCTTCGCTGATGTCATCAAGTCTGCCAACGAATGGTGATACATAAGTGGCACCTGCCTTGGCAGCGAGAAGAGCCTGTCCCACATTGAAAACAAGAGTGCAGTTGGTCTTGATGCCATTGGAAGAGAAATACTTGACGGCACGGATGCCATCTTTGGTAGCGGGCAGCTTGACCACTATCTGGTCGTGAATGTTGGCCAATTCGTGTCCTTCGCGCACCATCCCTTCATAATCAGTGGCAAACACCTCTGCGCTGACGTCACCATCCACTATCTCGCAGATAGTGCGATAATGGGCAATGATGTTGTCGTGTCCTTTGATGCCCTCTTTGGCCATAAGAGAGGGATTGGTAGTCACTCCGTCGAGGATACCGAGAGACTGTGCCTCGCGTATCTGTTCGAGATTAGCTGTGTCTATAAAGAATTTCATATATCGTAGTGTTGATTTTAGGGTGTAAAAATAGTGTTTTTTATCCATTCGATTAAAATAATATTAACTTTGCGACCTAATAATCGAAGCTTCAATATGTTCAAAAGACTTTCAAACTTCATCTCCTCACACTACATCAGCAGATATTGGATACTTCTCATAGATGTAGTCGCCTCACTCATAGCTACCATGCTTGTGTTCTGGGCGATCAATTTCTTCACTCACGTGATATTGTCATTCAACGTATATCTCTATATAGCCGCTCTGTCCATTCTCGTCTCTCTACTTGTATTCTCAGTCTTTCGTACCCATTACGGCGTCATAAGACACACCACCCTGAAAGAGATGTGGCGTATCTCCATCGCTGCACTTCTCAAGGGTATGATAATGTATTTCATCATACTTTTCACTCCACTCGGAGAGATGCTCACTTATCACGACCTCGCAGAGCGTCTTTTCGTAGCAGAGTTGGCAGACATCATACTCACTCTCTTTATCCTGATGATGATAAGAATCTTCCTGGCCAATTTCTATAGTTTCTTAGTCAACAAGCAGGTCTCATCTGACACCAAGAAAGTGTTTATCTACGGAGATTCTGACGAATCTGTGTCAGTATTGGGGATGATAGAGAAAATCTATGACTCCAACTACAAATGTGTCGGATTTTTAGTGCCGGTAGAGAAGGGTGCCAGCAGTGGAGGCAAAAACACGGGCACCAAGAAGATGTTGTGCGGCTACCCCGTCATCCAGGTAGAAAATGAGCGGGTATTTCAGAAAGCTGCCACTTCCCACATATTCAATGCTCTCATCTTCCCAAGCTACAAGTCTGCACGTAAAGAGAAAGACAGATTTATAGATTTCTGCACCAGGCGCGAGATAGAAGTGCTTATCAAGCCTGTCATGAATGCGGTATCGGAAGGAGAGAACATATTGGCTCCCATCAGAGAGGTCAAAATCGAAGACTTGCTCGGACGAGACGAGGTGAGCATCAATATGAATGAAATCAACAGCTTCCTTACCGACAAAGTGGTACTGGTCACAGGTGCAGCTGGCTCCATCGGCAGTCAACTCTGCCGTCTTCTGCTCACCATCCCGATTCAGAAGCTCATTATGCTCGATATGGCGGAGACACCTCTCCACGACCTTCAGCTCGAATTGCGGGACAAAAATCCTCTCGTTGAAAAGAAGTTCCTGATAGCTGATGTCCGCTCACGTGCCCGCATCGAGAGCATCTTCCAGCGTTACAGCCCCAATGTGGTCTTCCACGCTGCAGCATACAAGCACGTGCCTCTCATGGAGTCCAACCCATGCGAAGCGGTCAATGTCAATGTATTTGGCACCAAGAAGATGGCTGACATCGCAGTAAAATACGGCGCAGAGAAGTTTGTGATGATATCCACAGACAAGGCGGTCAATCCTGCCAATGTCATGGGGGCATCCAAACGCATAGCCGAGATATATGTTCAGAGTCTGAGCAAAGCCATCGCGGCAGGTGTGGTGAAGGGTAAGACCAAGTTCGTAACCACTCGCTTCGGCAATGTACTCGGCTCCAATGGTTCAGTCATCCCTCTTTTCAGAAAGCAGATAGCAGAAGGGGGCCCTGTCACAGTCACAGACCCGAGGATAGTCCGCTATTTCATGACCATCCCCGAGGCTTGCAGACTCGTAATGGAGGCTGCCACTATGGGCAAAGGAGATGAGATCTTCGTATTCGACATGGGAGAGCCTGTCAGAATCCTCGACCTTGCCAAGAACATGATAAAGCTCGCCGGCCTGACCATCGACGAAGACATTGAGATCAAATTTATCGGTCTCCGCCCCGGGGAGAAACTCTACGAAGAGTTGCTTAATAATGCTGAAAACACAATACCTACCATACACAAGAAAATCTTCCTCGCCAAAGTGGCCAAGTATGTCTATGGCGATGTAGAAAAATCTCTCGAAGAGCTGAAGATCAAGGCCAACGAGATGTCCAAAGAGGAGACCGTGGCCATCATGAAACGCATCGTGCCGGAGTTCAAAAGCTGCAACTCGAGGTACGGTATGTTGGACCAGAATTAATTCCCCGTTTTTTCTCGGAGAATATTGTCACTTTTTCCCAATAAAACATTATATTTGCGACTTATAGATAACCATCTCAAGCCCTACTGAGATACGTTGTGAGGTCTTATCGCCTGACAGCATGTGACTCAGGAGGCGAAGCTGTGAAATAATCAATGACCCTTCGTTCAGTTATTCTGTCTTTTTTGATATTGTCGTGCTGCTCCGCGTGTGCAGTACTTACTGACTCCCAACTCAAGATGGTCAATGACCTGGCAGTCACTTCAGATAGTCTGTCGTCAGCCCCTGCATTGCTTTTCGAAAATCTGGCAAAAGTGAGGAGCGAGAGGGGACTTTATTATGCTGCCTCACTAAGCTCCGCCGAAGCACGCTCCAAAGAGATTAATTCATTGGCAGTTGCAGCTGTCTCAGATGACAAAAATGCCTTGAAGGCCGGGGTATATGTCGATGTATTGGAAAGTTATTTGCGTGCACTGAGAAGCATCAGCGACCGGGCACGATGGAAAAGTGTCGGCACAGAGTTTCGCGGACTTGGCAATAACATAGATTCAGCCCTGACAAGGCTCAATTCTCTTCCCTGGCTCGAAGAAGACATTCATGGCGAAGTGGCCAAGCTCGCCGGGCAATATGCAGGATTCTTCGCAGAAAACATTATGCGAATGCATCAGGCCAAAGTGGTCAAAGAGTTCGTGCTGTGCAGTGACACCCTCGTCGCAGGCTGCTGCGATGCTCTCATAGAAGTTCTTAAAAGCCCATCGATGACTCTTCTGCTCGACAACGAGAAGACCGGTCTGAAAAACAATTTCGATGCCTACCTCTACAGGCTCGAAGCTCTCGGCACCCTCCCTGACATCTCCATAGACAGGTCATATATAGAGACTTATCGCAGACTTATGGCCACTTCTCAGATAAGGAGCCAGTGCGTCTCATCTCTGCGCTCGCTGAAAAAGGCTCATCATAAGCTTCTCACAGAGCTGCAAAAGCGTCACAACATAGATTACATCTATCCTGAGCTATTCGAGCTCAATAAATACTCCTCCCGACTACGCACCATCGTCAAGACACTATGACCAAGGCTAAGAACCCTACACTCAAGGAGATACAGAGTGCCATCTCTGCCATAGACAAGACTCGTCTTGACCCCTCTCTAAGCGCACAGGAGCAGAAGATACTCGAACTCTCTGCCGTGGCCTTAAGGGATGCTGAACGTCTTGCCATAGCGAAGATTAACGGGGAGATATTAAAAGACCTTGAGGCTACCACTCAGGAACTCAAATCCCTGTCCAGGTCTATCCGCACGAGAGTGACGAGGATGAATAAATTGCCCAAAGCTCTTGACAAGATCGAAAAAGTCATCAAAGAGATAGTCCGAATCCTGACGGCTATCACCAAATGGATATAAATGAACATCATCAAGACAAAGATAGAAGGGGTACTTATTATCGAGCCGCGAATCTTCCAAGACGAAAGGGGATATTTCTTCGAATCTTACAATCAGAAAGAATTTGACGAGAAGGTAGGCAAGATTACCTTCGTACAGGACAATCAGTCCAAATCGACATACGGAGTGGTAAGAGGTCTTCATTATCAGAAGCCTCCATACGCCCAGAGCAAATTGGTGAGATGCATCAAGGGGAGAGTACTCGATGTCGCAGTAGATATCAGGAAAGGTTCTCCCACCTTTGGCAAATATGTCTCTGTAGAACTTACAGAAGATAATTTCCTACATCTTTTTATCCCCAAAGGATTTGCCCACGGCTTCTCGGTGCTCAGCCCTGAAGCCGTCTTTCAATATAAATGCGACAACCTCTACCACCCCGAAAGCGAAGGTGGCATAGCCTGGAACGACCCAGAGATAGGGATTGATTGGGGAATACCGATGAAAGATATGAAAGTGTCAGCGAAAGATGGGAAACATAAAATTCTGAAAGATATAATTTTGTAATTATTTCTTTTGTCTTCATTAATTATTGAATAAGGAAGAAGCATATCAACACTTCACCTTCAACGAATGAAAAACACAAACATCATCAAAGTCATCATAATCGCCATTAATTCCATTTCTATGATATATTACA
>CAYMAX010000084.1:0-5340 GCA_964388595.1 uncultured Muribaculaceae bacterium | reverse complement strand
GGCGCTCAAGGCTCTTTGTCGAAATTCTGAAGCCAGCGTTGCTTATGCACACGGCGAGAAACTCGGATATAAACCAGGTTGCTTTGTCTAACTTAGCGAAACGGCAGCTGCGCACCTGCGCAGCTTGATGCATGGTGCGCCACCGCAATTTTTCTCTTAGTCCGATACTCTTCAATATAGAAGCTAAAGGTCGTAATGATGGTCAACTCACCTCCGCCTTCTGGGCAGCCATCTTATTGTTAAAGGCAACTTCTAGCTTTGGATCTATCTCGATGGCCTTATCAAAGCATTGAGTGGCTTCATCGTATTTCCCTTGATAATAAAGAGCTTCTCCTTTGTTCTCCCAGGCTAATGCATATTGCGGGTCCAATTCAATCGCTTTATCAAAGCATCGAATGGCTTCATCATATTCGCCTTTCATAATAAGAGCATAGCCTTTATTGTTCCAAGCAAGAGCAAATTGCGGATTCAATTCGATAACCTTATCCATGCACAGAAGGGCTTCGTCATATTTGCCCTGCTTGTATAGAGCTTGCCCTTTGGTTCCCCAAGCATCAGTATTTTTTGGATCAATTTTGATAGCCTTGTCAAGCGACTGAATGGCTTCATCGTATTTGCCTAGATAAAGAAGAGCCTCTCCTTTATTTGCTAAAGCCGCCGCATTATTGGGATCTATTTCCAGGACCTCATCCATGCACTCGATAGCTTCATCATATTTGCCCTGGACAAAAAAAGCATCGCCTTTTTCCCACCAGCTTTGAATGGAATTGGGCTGTGGATCGTGTTGCTGGCCAATTCCAAGCGAGATCAGACCTGTAACAATTACCAGAAATACCAAAATGGAGACCATAAGAGCGCGCATTCACCTACCTCCAAACAACTTCAAATGAATTAAACCCTTTGCAGGAGGATATAATGATTTTGGTGCGGCGCCACAATGCTTCCCAAAGTTTTTTCGGCTCCATGCTGTTTTGTGCAGGCGTGTCCGATGAGAGTAAAACCTTCGTCCACCAAGCGGTCTCTGAGGATTTATGTCTATTAGGACCCAATTGATATCAACCACTACCCTCAGCCCGACCTCGAAATGCTCCAACTCATGAATTCAAGGACTGGCATCCTGAAATCGTCAATAGTGAATAGTAGAGAGCTGTTCTAAGAATCCAAGACAAGTTATAGCCAAAAGCTTTTCCGGTAAGAGCTTCAATTCAGATAAACACCAAGGAGGAATTAAATGAAGATAAAAGCAATAATATTGTTTTCCTTGCTGATAGCTGGCATTGCCTGTGCTGAGCAACCAAGCACATTAGTGAATCCAAATGCGCTTAAGATGGCTGTGAGTGAGCCGGGATACACTGGCGTGTTCATCATTTTCCAGAACGAAACAGGAGCGTGGGTAGTTGGATATACGGTTCCCGAGAGAGACACAAAGATCTATTTAGGGAATGAGACAGGGTATGTGATAATACAAAATAACCAGACTAACGCCTGATACCCCATGATAGGGCAACAGCAATCGGCGATTAATCCAGAGATGAGATGCCAATTGCTGGAGTCCAAAAGCTTATATTGATGAACTCAGGATGTGCCATTGGAGGGATAACTAGACGTCAGGTAGATTTTTAACTTTAGCCCTTTTTTTAGTACTATTCCCTGGAATCGCTGGTTGCACGAATGTGATTGAATCTTTCGGAGAGAATACCGCAGAAGCCATGACAGATATGTTTATCGCTACGGCTCACGCAGTGGAATCCTTGGGCGAAACAGCTACAATTGCTACTGTAGATACCATTATCTCTACAGCGCAGGCAGTGGAATCGCTCGGAAAACCTGTAGGTGACCCTTCTTATGCTACTGGATATGCCGCCGGAAAGGAAATCCATAAAGCAGGAGATCTCGCCGAAGATATAGGATATAAAGCAGGCAAAATACTTAAGGAGACAGCGGCTGATCTCCAGGATTTTGTGATTGGAACTAAACCCGAAGTCTATGGAATTAATCAGGGAAGGAAGAATTTAGTCCTGGGTGGAATTCAACAGGATGATCCTGATGTCAAGAATGGAAACGCCAAATTAAAAGAAATCGCCGACGCTAATAATGCCATATATGTGCCAGCTTATTTTGATACTCCAAAAGATATTAGGGGGGAGATTCTAGATGGGATATATGTAAACAACGCGGCTATTGGATTTGCCGATTATAAAAACGGTCTTAAGAATGAGGAACTACAGGATAAAACATATGATACAATAATTTCTTATTCAGGAGGGACGGCTACCGCCGTCACTGCAATATTGGACCAGGGTGTAAGATGTGATAATTTGATACTGGTTTCTCCAATGGATGCGGCCGTCAATTCAGCTTGGTATAAGGTAATAATTGATGCCATTCTTGACCGGGGATTAGTTAAACATATTCAGGTTATTTATTCACCGCAAGATAGGCCAACAGATGATATTTATATTCCGCCATTTTATGAGGCAAGTAGCTTCAAGGAAAGCGACAAGATCAGCGTGAAGAAAGTCGACTTCACCAAGGAAATCGAAGAAAAAGGATTGAGCGGAAGGGATATCCATATTCGCATGTTGTATTATGTCTCAGAAAATATCCATGATGGGGTATTAGTGGATCCGGATGTCTCCAAGAGTAATGTCGTTCAATTATCGGGATCGGAACTCCTGGAGGAATCCAATACAGGAAATGTCCAGGAAACAGCTAAGCAAGCAAAACAGTCAGAGACTCAAGAGACTTCTCAGAAGTCACAGCAAAATGTTAAGGATTCGGTACAATATTCTGAATCTAGCGCGGTCCAGGGCAGCTCTTCTGCAGACTCATTCGATGCATATTCTGAAGGCAAAAGGCTTGCTGCAGAAGCTTTTGCGGCGAAATACCAATCTACTCAGCCCTCCTCTGAAATTGCACAAGGCTTGGAACCTATAACTCAGACAATTGCTGCTTCTTCAAGCGAATCGACAGCCAAGAATTTCAAAAAAGGCGATAGGATTGAGACGACCGATTTACTCAACGTCAGATCGGAACCTGGACTGCCTGAGGATGGCTCTCAGGACACAAGAATTTCTGCACCTAAGAGCAAAGGAAATACCGGCACCATCTTGAATGATCAGCCAGTATACGCAGATGGTTTTGCGTGGTGGAAAATCCAATACGACGATGGCACCATCGGCTGGTCTCAAGACAAGAGACTTGAAAGTCAATCTGCTCAGGAAGCGCCTCAAAAAACAGATCAAGTAGAGGCTCAAGAAGCACCTAAGGTCGAATCGACTCAGGATAATGATATTTCCTTTGGCAGTGTCCATCAAGCAGCTCAACAGGCAGAGAATAATGGGGCGTCATTTGGATCTGAAGATACGAGTTTTGGCGCATCTAGTTTTTCGAGCGATGATCAATCACAGAAGTTCGGGTCCAGCTCGGACGAACGCAGTCTTGCCGGAATCAATTTCACTTCTATCAAACTGAACAGCATCTCTGTTACCACGGATAGCTCGGGCGGCATAAATTTTGATTTTATTCTCAAGGCCGAAAAAGCTGAGGGATCGAGACCCGGGATAAATATCCAAAACGCCTCCAGGATAGGCGCAGCCGCATTCATGACCGGCCTGGCAGTTAATGATAATAAATTCTGGGTCAATCTAAATCCCTGGGAAGTGGATCGAATCATCGATGAGGAGCTTGAGCAGTCGGAAGTCGGAAGGATTATGCTTGAAGCCGATCTGCAGATGAAAAGAGATTTCAGCAATTACGGCAATCCATGCGCCAACGAGACGGGAAAAGCTCTATGGAATCTATTGGATAAGAAACGCGAGGATTTAGTTCAGCGATGCATGAACAAATTTCCAGGAGAGATCAAGGAAACCAGTAACATAATCTTCAAACCTGTGCAGAGGCACTGGATTGTCCCGGATAAGGCGTTCGCCTATTCAAATGGATCTTCAATCTATATCATCAATGCATCTTTGGCAATCAATTCCGAACCAGTTACAGATCATTCATCTTTCCATGTGAAGAATCAAGATATTAATTCTCTCTCTAGAGGCTGCATTAAAGAGCTTAACAGGTCCGCCCAGGAATATGTGGAATATTGCAGGAATCTGGAAGAGCGCATGATTCAACCTCACGTCGTTGCCGATATAAATACGGATGAAAAATATGAGGACCTTCGGGAGGTATACGCAGCTCTTGCCTTAGCGCAGTGGTACAAATCGAAGGTGACTATTCATACCGATATTTTCCGAGATAGTCTGGATTCCTCAAGCTCTGCCATTTTAAAAACCCAAATTCAATGGCAGCCTAAAGATATCTGGGACGAATATGTTTACTCCTTCAAGAATGGCGAATACAAATGCTGGGAAAATACGACTACTAAGACTGCAAAAGGGACTCGCACGAAAATCAGCCTTTACTCAGCGGGAGGCGTTGAATTTAAAGATATAAGAGATCACCTTGTAAAGATCGAGGCAATGCCACCAGAAGTTCAAGAACAGGCAAATAGGGCAATCACAAATGGAATCGTTGATAGCCAAAACGAAGTGCTCTTTGGATATAGGCTCCATGTTGACCAGAAAAAGGAGACTCAGATTACACGCGCCAGTTCCGGGTCATCGATAGGATCTCGGGATTCAAGTCAGGGCATCAATGATCCCTTGAAAGAGAACAGAACCGTCAATGAAGCGAGCCTCACTAGCAAAAAGGCACAAATTCATAGTAGTGAGATGCCATCAGTTGGTAAAGCTGGAAGCAACACCAGCCACGTTACCTGTCCTGACGGCTGGATGGGGCCCGATGAAAATGGAGAATGCTGGCAAATGCAGATTACTGGTTAGTATTGGCCCAGCGATCTTCTTGCTATTCCAAATGGGCTAGATCGGCAAAAAAATGCTGCCGATTTGGCTCATGCAACTGCAATTTCGGAATAGTTCGGATATCACGCGTTTCCATTTGGATCGGTTTTGATCAGTAAGACGTCGTCGCCTCCCATTATATAACCACCATAGACATCGGGACCCTCAATAGCCCTTTTACCTACAGATCCAGTTATTATATAGCCTCCATCGCTTGTCTGCCTTACTGATACTGCTTCATCAAATCCAGATGCATTAAAAGGTCCGCCATGGGTTAAGGTTCTCTCCCATTCCAGATGGCCCTGAGAATCGGTTCTCATCAGATAAGAATTGTAGGAAAAACTGCCTGCAACTATATATCCTCCGTCGTCAGTCTGTTGAACGGATTCAAAATCACCATTATATGTTCTAGCCCATTCCTCATTGCCCTGTGAGTCAACCTTCATTAATAACCCTTCATTTGACAATAATCTGCCGGAGCCTA
>CAYMAX010000083.1:0-5363 GCA_964388595.1 uncultured Muribaculaceae bacterium | reverse complement strand
GCCAATCTTGATTATGGGTTTTTATGTTATTTTATGGACATTATCGGCAAGTCGATTAAAAAATATGATGTGCCCGATAGGAGTTTCTATAATGATAACAGTCTTCCAAAGTGGTTGTCCATTTGATTTTGCATCGATTATAATAGTAAGTTTTGATGTTGATGACTGATTGGTAAAAATCTCCTCTTTTTGTGGAGATGCTCTTTCAATAATAGACGCATTGCGTAACACAAAGATGATAGTTACATGGTTAAATTTTAGGTTAACAATGCCGAAATTTTACCATAATAGTTTGAATAGCACTATTTAACTTTACTACATAAACTATTATAAAAATTTCAGATTTTGAACAGAATTATTTTTTCTCTTTTTTCACTCGAAACTTTTGCGCTATTGAGCACTGATCTTCTTGCTCAAGACATTATTATTTTGAGAGATCAATGTAAAATCGAAGCAATTGTAACTGAAGTTAGTTCAAGTACTATTAAGTGTTGTAAATATAACAATCAGACAGGACCATCCTTCATTTTGGAATTGTCTAAAATTGCTTCCATACTTTATGCAAATGGTGAGGTGACTACTTTTGAGAAAGAAACATCGAATAACGATACCCAACAAGTAGAACCTCTTAGATGGAAAAAAGGTACAACGACATTTCGCTACAACGGCTATAAAATTGGCTCTGAAGATATGAGAAATGTGGTTAGTCAAAGTAAGCCAGAACTCTTACAAACTTTCGATGAAGGAGTAGCTAAGATGAATACTTATGATTGGCTTATGGGTTGTGGAGGCACTTTTTTTCTTCTCGGAGCTACTTGTGCCCTTTCTGGATTATGGTGGTGGGGTTGGAGTTTGGCAGTTGTGTATGCTGGAGCAGGTACCTGCCTTGTAGGTGGTATCCTTATGCTTTGCTCTATTCCTTCTTATAAGTCAGGTACTGCATTAATCAAGACGTTTGTAAATGATTTTAACAGTGGAAATGTGCGTCAGAGTTATGCAATGAATATGAGTTTTGGAGTGACACATTCAGGAGGAGTTGGAATAATGCTGAACTTTTAATTTATCGAAATGAAGAAGATATTTTTTTTAATACTTTTTTGTGCATTCTCCATAAATGCATATACGCAGGATATTATTATCCTTAAAAATAACACCAAAGTTGAGGCGAAAATTATTGAAGTAGGCCTTGAGATAGTAAAATATGTAAAATATAATAATCAAAATGGTCCAACAATACTTCTGGATATTGAAAAAATAAATTCTATTATTTATGAAAATGGAGAAGTAACTTCTTTTCTGGAAAAGAAGAAAAATAATTATTCCACATATGGGGAAATAGGTGGGAGCCCAAGTGCTAGAACTATGCTCTCCCAAGGAGAGATTGATTACAAAGAATTCAGATCTATGCTGAATGTTAAATATCCTGAATTAGTACCTGATTATGACCTATCAATGAAGCTAAATAAGCAGGCAAAGATCTTGTGTATAGCAGTTGGTTTGCCTTTGTTTGGAGGAGGACTTGCGATGATATGTGTCCAAGCATTTCTACCCGTTCACCCTTGTTTGTGGTATATAGGTGGGACATTTTTGGCCGGTTCAGTCGTTTCATTTGGCATAGGCTTATCTTTCTCAGTAAAATCAGGGAAGTTGTTGAATAAATGTCTAAACACCTATGATTACGGACAATATAATAAAAAATACACATTGAATGTCGGGATCACTGGCTCAGGAGGCATAGGACTTAATCTTATTTTTTAAAGGCTACTTTTAACATTCTAAATTATGAAAAAAATTATTTCTATCGTTGTGCTTGGAACATTGCTTATTTTAACTAGTTGTTCTAAAGAGTCATCATTATCAGGTACCAGGTGGGAATTCCCCGGTAATTCTTCGGTTGTGTATAGTTATGTCAGTTTTTTTGACGGCAGTACAGGTGAATGGTGGGTGAAAGGTGGTGGAACTCTCTCTTTTACCTACAAATATAATCCTCCGGGAGTAGTTCTATATTCTTCCAATAATAAACCTATTGCAGGAACCATCAGTGGAGATTATCTGACATTAACTCATGATGGAGATTCGATAACTTTTATTAAGCAGTAGCTTTTTTGCAAGCCGTCTGCTTTACTTCTTCAGAAACCTTACTTCTGGTCGTTGCCTTGGTAGAGTTTGTAGAGTTTGACGGAGTTGTCGATGGTCTTTTCTTTGGCTTGATTGCCGTAGTTGTCGACGTCGACGAGGTTGTGGGCTCCGTGGGTGATACAGAGGGCTCCGTTGATGCAACCCCCTTCACAGGCCATTCCTTCGAAGAAGTTGGCATCGATCTTGCCGAGGTTGAGCAGGGTGAGATTCTTTTTGCATTCGGTGAGTCCGTTCATAATCAATGGTTTGACCCCTTCGATGCCCATTGAGGCGGCTACGTCTGCCACGCCTCTGGTCACTCCTCCTGACTTGGCGAAGATACGGCCATAGAAGGAGGCATTGTCGAGTTGGGACTCTTCGAGGGTGGAGGTGTCGATGCCTCTTGCATCTACGAAGGCCTGTAATTCTTCAAATGAGAGTACGCTGTCTATCATGCCATGGGTGTTTGCCCTTTTGTATTCGAGCTTTTTGGAGGTGCAGGGGCCGATGAATACTACTTTGGCAGTCGGGTCAGATTTCTTTATCAGTTGGGCGGTCTCTATCATGGGTGATGGAGATGAGGAGATGAACTGTGTGAGTTTCGGGAAATTTTTCTCAATGTACATCACGAAGGAGGGGCAGCAGGAGGTGGTCATAATCTTGCGTTCTTTCCATTCGTTGGCTTCGTGGTAGAGGGTGATGTCTGCACCGAGAGCTGCTTCGACTACTTGATGAAATCCGAGTTTCTTGATGGCTGTGGCTACTTGTGATATTTTGCCCCATGGGATTTGGCTGACTATGGCAGGTGCTATGACGGCATATACTTTATAGTTGGTGTTATTCTCTGATTCTTTGAGAATGTTGATGACTTCCATTATCAGAGATTTGTCAACGATGGCTCCGAAGGGGCAGGCATAGACACAGGCTCCGCAGGAGACGCATTTATCGTTGTCTATCACTGCTTTTTTGTCTTCATTGACAGAGAGAGCTTTGACTTTGCAACTCTGCACGCAGGGACGATGTTGAGGTATGATGGCTGAGTAGGGGCAGGCTTTGGTGCAAAGGCCGCATTCTATACATTTTTCTTTATCTATCACGCACTTTTTGTCTATGATGGAGATGGCTCCGCGAGGACATACTTCTTTACATTTGTGCACTATGCAACCACGGCAGGCGGGGGTGACATACATGCCGTCTATGGGACATTCGTCACAAGCTACGTCTATGACTTCCACCGAATTGGGATTATCACGGTGACCACCCATAGCCATTTTTACACGTTCCTGGGTGATGGCGCGTTCTTTATAGATACAGCAGCGCATAGTCGCTTTGGGACCCGGGCTTATGAGTTTGGGTATTTCGGTGTATGCTTCGTCAAGACCGCCTTCGTAGGCACGGCGAATCACCTCTTTAAGAACTTGGTATTTAATAAATTGGACGTTAGTGTCAAAAATTCTCATAATTATCAATCGTATTTTAGGGTTACCTGCTTGCCCATCTTTCGTAGATTGGCAGCCAATGATTCTACAAGTTTAAGTTTCATAGTGATATCTATGGGGAGGCTTTGATGGGCAGCGTTTATACTTTGCCCCACATAAAAAGTGATATCTGTTGCCTCTTCGAAAAGTATCTGAGCCAGAAGGGATGCTCCGTCCTGTTTGGTGTAGGTTTTGGGAGATAGGTCTGTGGATGAGAGATATTTCTCGGATAGTTCCAAAAGACGTCTGAGAGTGAGGACCCCTTCTGTGGTAAGGTCAATGCCGTCAATGTGCCCGATGGGAGGCACTTCCCTGTCGGGGAAATTAAAATCAGTGGTGAGTGTTTTGCCTGTCTCTCGTGCCACGATTTGCGAACTTGTGCCTCCGCAGACCACTTTCTTGTCGCAGTCGTTGAGAAATTGGGTGACATAGAAATTGTCCTTACCCTTATCTACGGGAGGTCCTACCATCAGGTGAACAGACAATTTCTTGCGGATTCTTATGGCAGCTACAGTGGTGTCATCACCGGGTTTGTCAAGATATAAATCGTTGCAAGCTCCTGCCAGCATACATGCGGCACTTCGGGCGGAAGTCTCAGAATTGAGGACATCCTCGAGATGTGTTTTAATCTGTGGCCTTTCCCATCCGAAGTTAAGTATTTGCCCTATGCCTGCGTGGATAGTGCCATCTGACATGAGAAAGACAATATCTCCGTCCTCGAGTGCCAGAGGGCTCTCATATATGGTCTTATCGCAAATAGTGAGTTTATTTCTCTCGATGTCGATGCAGTGACCATCGTGATACAAGATAGCCTGAGGGTTGTCAAATTCGATGAGAGAACCCTTACCTTCAGAATTGATATGGATGACTGAGAAAGTAGAGTAGGCGATGCCCCTTTCTTTACAAACAGGAAGTGTCTGGATGATGGTCTCTATACATTCATTCATAGAGACACCTCCCGATATCATCGTGCAGAGAATCTTGGATGTGAGTGTAGCTAAGATATTGGCTTTGACTCCGCTTCCAAGTCCGTCCGCAAGGACTAAAGTGAGAGTGTCATCACTGATGTGCATCTCCACTTTGTCTCCGCAGAGTTCCTCCCCGACATGATTGAGCGAGGTGTATCCATATTCAATGCGCAGTTCTCTAGTCATTGCCCTTATTCTCCTGTTCAAGTGTTTTCTTCAGCTTCAAAAGGGCTACTTTGGTCTCAGCAGTAGTCTCACCGAGCAGGGATGCTATCTCTTGTGCCACACGCATCTGCTTCTTGATGACTTCATCGGTGGTATTGAGAGTCTCCATCTTGACAGTACTGAGCTGCTCGTCATAATTGACTTTATCGGTGACATCTTTCATAATACCGAAAAGTGCACCGTGGTCAGATATGAGAGTGATGGTCAGGTCGATATAGACTTTGGTCTGAGGAATGAAAAGTTTTTTGACCTCCACACTGTGTTTGTCAGTGAGTGCTATCATGAAGTCTGCAGGATTGAAAAATTCGACTGCAGGACGACCTTTCAGATGGTTCTCTTCTATGCCGAAAAGTTGGCAGGCTTTTCTGTTGATATCAATGATGTTCATATCGGTATCCAAAAGCACGACTCCTTCGGGACTGTTTTGAATAATCTCATAAGAGAGATTCTCAGCCTGTTTACGCATATATGGCAGACAAACTTCTATGTCTGCATATCCATTGATGACGGCCCAAGCTTTTTCTCGGCATGTATTGTATCCGCATGCGCCACAATTGAGCTCATCTTCGGGCTT
>CAYMAX010000082.1:0-5488 GCA_964388595.1 uncultured Muribaculaceae bacterium | reverse complement strand
CTACAGTCAGTTCCCTCTCTTCCTCAAAGACTTTGATATATGGAGAACGAAGACGGGCAGTCACATTCCAGTCCATACTGCGGACATCATCCCCGTATTGATACTCCCTCACCTCGCTGAAAGCCATACCACGTCCCTTAAATGCAGAATGGTATTCACCTGCAAATATCTGATGGGACAGAGACTTGGTCTTTATCTCTATCTTTCTGACTTTCTTGAGTAGATCATTGTCCATATAGAGCGACTGTTAGGGAACTTCGACTACATTCATTATCTCGGAGATAATGTCCTCTCCGGTAATATTTTCTGCTTCTGCTTCATAAGTGAGGCCGATACGATGTCTAAGCACTTCATAACATACGGCACGCACATCTTCAGGTATGACATAGCCTCTTCTCTTGATGAAAGCGTATGCTTTGGAAGCCATGGAAAGAGATATGGAAGCACGTGGAGATGCCCCATATGATATCATATCTTTAAGCTTCTCCAGGCCATAAGCCTGAGGAGTACGTGTGGCATAGACTATGTCGACAATATATCTCTCGATTTTCTCATCCATATACACATCTCTCACCACTTCCCTTGCCTTGATGATATCTTCAGGCTGAAGGACGGGATTGACCTGAGGGAAAGTGCCTCCATTGTTCATACGGATGATGAGCTTTTCTTCTTCCTTTTTGGGATAGGTAACTATGACTTTGAGCATAAAACGGTCCACTTGGGCCTCAGGAAGAGGATATGTACCTTCTTGCTCTATCGGGTTCTGTGTAGCCATTACCAAAAAAGGCTCCGGAAGTTTGAAAGTCTCGTCTCCGATAGTCACCTGACGTTCCTGCATCGCTTCCAAAAGTGCTGACTGCACCTTGGCCGGAGAACGGTTGATCTCATCTGCGAGGATGAAATTGGCGAAAATGGGCCCTTTTTTAATCTGAAACTGCTCCGTCTTCTGACTATAAATCAGAGTACCGAGCACATCGGCAGGGAGCAGGTCGGGGGTAAATTGGATTCTGTTGAATTTGGCATTCACACTATGTGCCAATGTATTGATGGCCAATGTCTTGGCAAGTCCAGGAACACCTTCCAACAGGATGTGTCCGTTGGCGAGCAGTCCGATAAGCAAATTCTCGACAAGGTGCTTCTGACCGATAATGACTTTATTCATCTCCATAGTGAGTATGTCGACAAAAGCACTCTCTTTTTGAATCCGGTCGTTTAATTCTTTGATGTTTACAGTATCCATATTATAATGTTGTATTTTTTGCTATTTTTGCGAAGTAAAAACTTACAAATTTAATTTATTTTCCCATATATGAGGTACTTTGTTGCAATATCCTTTTCCGGAGCAAATTATAGCGGATGGCAGCGACAAAGAAACGCCGTAAGTATCCAGGAGGAGATTGAGAGGTGCCTTTTCATACTTTTTAAAAAGGAGACTCCCATCGTGGGAGCAGGGCGCACAGATGCTCAAGTCAATTCTTCCTATTATATCGCCCATTTCGATGTAGAAAACCATAATGTCATAAAAGATTCGGAAAGGTTTTTATACAAAATAAATGCCATTCTCCCTTCCGACATCTGCATAAAATCCCTTTTCAAAGTCAAGGACGATGCACATGCCAGATTTGATGCCATCTTACGTACTTATCAATACTATATCCATCTTTGCAAAGATCCTTTTGCTTCTGCATTCTCATGGTACTATAAATATCCTTTGGACCTCTCTGCGATGAATGATGCATCACAGCTTCTTCTCGGGACCAAAGACTTCAGTTGTTTCGAAAAACTTCATTCCGGCACATCCAATTCTATTTGCACTCTTTCCCATGCACATTGGGATGTGGCAGGAGACAGTGACCATATCGTCTTTACCATCTCATCCAATAGATTTCTCCGCAACATGGTCCGTGCCATAGTTGGCTCGATTTTGGAGATAGGAAGGGGCAAAAAAGATGTGGAATGGATATCACAACTCCTCGAGAGTCACGACAGATGCTCGGCCGGTCAGTCTGTCCCGGGCAAGGCACTATTTTTGACAGACATCCAATATCCCTACGAATTCATCACTCTTTAGACAAATTATATCTTACATATTATGTTATTATCATTTTTACAAGCAAATTCAGAATTCATAGTCGAGCAGGCAGTAGCTCAAGAACACTCATCTCTCATTCAGATGGCAGCCAAAGGAGGATGGCTGATGATTGTACTCCTCATACTCTCGATTATAGCCATCTATATTTTCGGAGAAAGATGGTGGGCCATCCACAAAGCATCCAAGATAGACAAAAACTTTATGGACAACATCCACGACCTGATTCACGATGGTAACATCACCGCTGCACTGCATCTGTGCCATGAGAACAACTCCCCCATTGCCAGGCTCATCGAGAAAGGAATCGAAAGAATCGGACGCCCACTTTCTGATATTCAGGCAGCAGTAGAAAATACCGGCAACTTAGAGATTGCCCGCCTGGAGAAAGGTCTTCCCATGCTCGCGACAGTCTCCGGAGGAGCCCCCATGATAGGTTTCCTCGGTACTGTCATCGGTATGATTCAAGCCTTTTTCAATATGTCCAATGCCGGCAACAATATCGACATCACACTTCTCTCCGGCGGTATTTACACTGCCATGATTACCACTGTAGGTGGTCTGTTTGTAGGTATTATCGCCTATTTCGGATACAACTACCTGTCGGCCCGCATTTCCGACCTTGTATTTAAGATGGAGTCCAATACCATCGAATTTATGGATATGCTCAACGAACCTGCACTGAAAAAGCGTTAATTCTATTTAATTATGGCCATTAAACGCAAAACAAAAGCAGAGCCTGCATTCTCGATGTCATCTATGACTGACATCGTGTTCCTTTTGCTGATTTTCTTTTTAGTGACTTCCACCCTCGTCAACCCCAATGCTCTGAAATTATTGCTTCCCAAGAGCACCAATCAGGTATCAGCCAAAGCTACTGTCAGTGTCTCCATCAAGCACTATCCCGAAAAGAATTTATTTTCCTATCATATCAACGGAGACCCCAAGCCCATCCCCTTTTCTCAAGTGGAGCCCACTATTCAGACTCTTTTGAGTGACCAGGATGATCCCACATTCTCCATCTATGCAGATAAGACTGTTCCCATAGAACAGGTCGTCAATCTGATGAACATTGCCAAACGCAACAAATATAAAGTTATCCTTGCCACCACTCCGGAATAATAAGATTCATAGTTCTCCTTTTGACCGAAAAGCGAGGATTGTCGGGTGGACTGTCACTATCCTGTTTCACCTGGCATTACTATTGGTATGTATCGATGCCTCCCTTTCCTATCCATACCCTCCTCCCGAAGAAGTCGGCATCCTTCTCGATTTCCAGCAGGATGAGCCAAAGCCGGTAAGTGTAAAAATCGGTGTAGAACCTCGCGCACAGAAGGCAGAACCTGAAAAAGAAATCCAATTAGTTCAGAAATCTGAATCTCCGGTCAAAGGCTCCGAAATTAATAAATCTACAGAAAGCACCCTCGGCACTCAAGGAGACGTAGAGACTCCGGAACCTCCACGCCCCAAACCCATAGACAGAAGGTCCCTGTTTTCTTCCAATAAAAACAGCAATGACACTCTCGCTCAACAAGTTGCCAAGGACCCATCAAATAAAATGTCAGGTGGACATCCCCAAGGCAACACCGCTCAGGGAAGAACAGACGGAGTGCCATCGGCACAACTCGAGGGACGGACAGTGATGGGCAATCTTCCCATTCCTGCCTATTCAGTTCAAAAGGCCGGCAGTGTGGTAGTTACTATTATGGTCGACCAGTACGGCAAAGTCACCAATGCCATCCCCGGTGCCAAAGGGACCACCGTTCAGGATGCCACTCTCTGGGAAGCTGCCCGTAAAGCAGCACTCGAAGCGAAGTTCAACACCTCGTCTTCAGCCCCATCGGTGCAACGGGGCACCATCACTTATATTTTCAAATTGGAATAGATAACTATTCGTAACGAAGAGACTCTATCGGGTCGAGATTGGCAGCACGCTTCGCAGGAAGATATCCTGATATCATACTGACTGCCAGGCACACCAATACTGCTATAAAAATCCAAAACCAAGGCACTACAAATGGCGCGTGCATAGCAACAGCTGTGATATTGCCCACTATTATCCCGAGCACTATTCCGACTATTCCACCACATTGGCCTATGAGAATCGCCTCCATGAGAAATTGCTGATTGATAAGTTGAGAAGTGGCTCCCAATGCTTTACGGGTACCTATCTCTCTTGTGCGCTCTTTGACCGACACAAGCATAATGTTCATCAATCCTACTGCTGCTCCGAGAAGAGTGATGAATCCTATGATGATGGCAGCTATAGTCACCACTTTCATGGTCTGTTTCATCTGATTGAGGACATTGTCGCTTCTATTTACCCTGAAATCAGATTCATCCCCCGGACTGAGACGGCGGACAGAACGAAACACTCTCTCAGCTTCATCTATGGCAGATTCTGTACTGACACCGGGCTGCGTCTTGACACCTATCGAATAGAATGAATTATCATTGAGATAAGAGGCTCTTGCATTGGAAATGGGAATCAGAATGTTGCGGTCCATACTGCCACCGAAACTTTGTCCGACAGGCTTGGTCACTCCGATGACTTTGTAATGGGTCCCCCTCACCGAGACCACTTTATCTATGGGATCTTCATCTCCAAAAATCGTCTTGGCAAGAGTAGGCCCCAGCACGCAATAAAACAGTGCCTGGGATATATCGTTGGGAGAGAATCCTCTCCCTTTGTCGATCTCCACTGAGTTGAAAGTGAGGTAAGAATCGTCTGCCGCCATAAAACCTATATTGGGGTCACTTTTCTGTGCACCATATTTGACAGTCTCTGTATGTCCTATAGTGGCATAAACAGTGACGTACGCCGGCACTTTATAACGTTGGGCGAACATCATCGCCTGAGGATAGGTGATATTTCGTTTGTTTCTCACCCGTTGTCGCTCAGAAGATGTCGTGGCTGAATATTTGGAAAGAATGAAGAAAGAGTTAGCTCCCATCCTGCCAAAACTATCTGTGAGTGAAGACTTTAAAGCATCAATGGCAGTAAGGACTCCGACAAGAGAAGTAATCCCTATCGCTATGATGGCAATAGTGAGTATTGACCTTAATTTATTACTTGAAATTGACCTTAATGCTACGTGGAAATTCTCTCTAAATAAGGGAGATACAATAATCCTTCTTTTCCGCTCCATATCTCTACAATTATTTCGTAAAAATAGGAAATTATCTTCGATTAGCATACCTTTGCACGCAAATTTCAAATTAATTATGAGAGAAAGAATCAAAAGGGCTCCCAAAGAGAGCAAAGAACATACAGAAGAAAGACCCGCCAGAAGATTTGACGACAAGCCTCGCGGAGACCGTCCGTTCAGTGACAGACCACGCAGAAGATTTGACGACAAGCCTCGCGGTGACCGTCCTCAGGGAGACCGCCCATTCAGC
>CAYMAX010000081.1:0-5527 GCA_964388595.1 uncultured Muribaculaceae bacterium | reverse complement strand
CACCACAGCGACCGGAGCAGGTTTGGCCTTCTCGGCAAGAAGTTCATCATTGACTCTGATAAGGTCTTCTTTAAGACCGGCGTTTTCACTCTCCATCTTGGCAATATCTTTTTTCAGATATTTTATATCCTCTATATATGGAGTATAGTCGGCATCCTGGTGGCGGCGAAAACCTTTATTGGGCAAATTGAATGAAAATCCTCCTGATACAGAGAATTTGAAATCCAGAAAATTCTTATCAGCTGTCTCTCCGTCAAAACCTTTGGGAGAAGCGAGAGCATTGATGTCAATAAAAAGGTCGACCACCTTGTGGAGACGAAGATTATTCAATATTCCTCCTACAGCTGCAAAATTCCAGACACTTTTTGATTTGAAAGGATTGTCCTTGAATGAATTTACCGCTCCAAATCCAACGTAGGGGATGATATTCCAGAATCTTTTTTCACGGTAACCACCGATGGTATTGCTCATATTCCATAACACATCCCCGTGAACAGCTATGTAGCTGAATTGCTTGCGATAGAAATCAGCGACTGCAGGATCTGGCTGATTCGCTACTGCAAAAGTGCCATTTGCAGTCCCCCACCCTTTGAGCTGATAGCTGCCATTGGCCTGGAGTCTGACTCCGATATTGGGAACTATCCATTTCCCTATGAATATATTGAAATCGGGAGACACTTTGTCGGAAAATTTGCCATGAGTATCGAAATCCCCGAACATATAGTTGGCACCTGCACCGAACCCCATGAAAATGTTGTCGTTCCATTTTTGTGTCACATACGGGCCATTGATGGAATCTTTAGGCACCTTTCTGTCTTTGCCGGATAACCCAACTGTTACCATTAAAGCAAATAATACTACCAAAAGTCTCTTCATAATAGATAAATTAAGTTATCGTTCATATTTATAATCTTTCAAAGGTAATGTTTTTTGCAAAAATACTTACTTTTACAACATAATTAGAATCGAAATGAAACCTACATTAGTTGTACTCGCAGCAGGGATGGGCTCACGCTACGGCTCTCTCAAGCAAATGGATGGGGTCGGCCCCAACAATGAAGCCATAATTGATTATTCCATATATGATGCCATCAGAGCAGGATTTGGAAAAGTAGTATTTGTCATCAGACATCTCTTTGAAAAAGAATTCAGAGAGATATTCTCTTCTGAGAGATTTCACGGACTTATCGATGTAGAGTTTGTATTTCAGGAATTGGAATATCTTCCTCAGGGATTCTCAGTGCCCGAAGGAAGGGTTAAACCTTGGGGGACCAATCACGCTCTTATGATGGCAGCACCGGTGGTAGATACACCATTTGCCGTCATCAATTCAGATGATTTCTATGGCCGTGAAGGTTATCAGGTGCTGGGGGACTATCTTCGTTCGGTAGAGGAGAAAGATGGGCACTATTCCATGGTGGGATATAATCTTAAAAACACCCTTTCAGAATTTGGAACCGTCTCTCGCGGTGAATGCAGTGTCGATAATAAAGGCAATCTCGTATCTATCGTAGAGCGCACTGCTATAGAAAGACTTGCCGATGGAAGAGTAGTATATAAAGATGATTCCGGAAGCCATCCTATAGACGAGAATACTCCTGTGTCAATGAATCTTTTTGGTTTTACCCCTGACTTTTTCGATAAATCCGAAAAACTATTCATAAAATTTCTAAAAAACAGGGATAACATCTCCAATCCCAAAGCAGAGTTTTTCATCCCACTTGCCGTCAATGATTTAATCAGAAGTGGAGAAGCACATCTGAAAGTCCTCTCAAGCGACGCCAGATGGTTTGGTGTCACTTACAAAGAAGACAGGCCCGATGTTGTAGCCAAGATTCAGAAGTTGGTGGACGAAGGTATTTATCCTGCCAAACTCTGGTAATTTATTTCTTTTCTTGTTCGGGAGTATGTTTGTATTTAAATAGAATGGCAAACATAACTGCAACTATCAGAGCATAGATGGCAAAAATGCACCATGAGTGGCTCCAGCCGTTCATAACAGAGTTCCAATCTGTCAGAGCCGGTATCGCATTACGATGAGAATTGACTAATTTGTTGATTATAGCTTGGGCTGCGTAAGTGCCTACAGCTGCACCGATGCCATTGGTCATTAGTGCAAAAAGACCTTGAGCACTTCCTCTAATTGAAGAATCTGTGGATTTCTCGACAAACAGAGAACCTGATATATTGAAAAAATCAAAAGCAATACCATAGACTATCATTGACAAAAAGAGGAATGGAAGTCCTGAGCCGGGGTTGCCTACAACGAAGAAGGCAAAACGAAGAACCCATGCAAACATCGCGATAAGCATTACCTTTTTTATCCCATACTTCTTCATAAAGAACGGGATTAGAAGTATGCAGAGAGTTTCAGATACCTGTGAAAGAGATATAAGAACATTTGAATGCTTAACTACCAACGAATCGGCATATTGAGGCAAGTTGCCGAAATCACCGAGAAAAGGATTAGCAAAACTATTGGTAATCTGAAGACATACACCGAGAAGCATCGAAAAAATGAAGAAAATCGCCATGCGCTTCTGTTTAAAAAGTGCAAAAGCTTTCAGCCCGAGAGCATCCGCCAAACTTTTTGATTTGCCTTTTCCTTCGCATTTACAATTGGGCAGGAAGAATGCATAAACAGCCAATGTCAGTCCCAACAAACCTGAAAAGACATACTGCAAAGAACTGCTCTGAAAAGATACTCCACCTACACTCATAATGTCCACAAACCACATAGAGAAAATAAATCCTACAGTACCCCATACTCTGATAGGGGGGAAGTCTTTGATAGTATCACCTCCGTTATCCCTGATAATAGAGTATGCCACGGTATATGACAGGGCTATGGTTGGCATAAAGAAAACCACGCTGATGGTATATAATAAAAACAATGTCCCGAAACTTACTTGAGTGCCCATAAAGAAACCATAGAAACCGGTTGCGAGCATAAAAACTCCCGCAAGCAATTGGCATATACCCAATGTTCTTTGAGCGGGAATCCACTTATCAGCAATGATACCTATAAGGGCAGGCATAAAGATCGAGACTATCCCCTGTATGGTATAAAAATAACCTATTTGGCTATCCAAACCGATAGATGACAGATATCGACCTTGTGAAGTAAGATAGGCCCCCCAAACAGCAAATTGGAGGAAATTCATAATGATTAGTTTGACCTTATAGCTCATAATATTGGATTTTGATGAGCAAATGTAGGCATTATTTTCAATTTTTAGTAGATTTGTATATTTATCGAAACAATCATATTTAATGGCAAGATTTTCTCGAATTCCCCTCTTCCTACTGTTGTTGATAGGATTTTCTTCCTGCGGCAACAAACAAAAAAAAGTCAACACATTTAAAGGCATCGGAGATATAGAACAAGCTACCATCGGCGTTCTTCTCGGCTCGACTCAGGATAATTATGTAAAAGAACATTTCCCGGATGCGACAGTCATCAGACTCGACCAGTCTCCTGATGTCTATCTTGCCCTTGAGAACAGAAAATGCGATGCCATCTTTGTTGATGCCACCACTCATGCTGTCACTCAAAAACACAACAATAAAGTCAAAGTACTTGTTGAAGATATCTTTTCGGAAAATTTGGGAGTAGGTTTCAGTCACCACGACCCTCAGTTAAGAACGTCATTCAATCGTTTCCTCTCAGAAATCAGAAGCAACGGACTGTACGATGAAATATACAGAAGATGGATTGATTCTTTGGACACCGCTAAAATGCCCGACCTTTCATCCATTAAACGTACAGGGAAGCCTATCAAGGTAGGATGTTCAGGCTCTATAGTCCCATTCGACTTCGTGAGCAATGGGATTAACTCCGGATTTGACATCGAGATTATGGAGAGATTTGCCGCTTCCCTTCATCGTCCCATCGAGTATAGCATTATCAATTTCGGCGGATTAATTTCTGCCCTGAGTTCAGGGATGGTGGATGTTATCACCGCTTCCATCACCATCACACCAGAAAGAGCCAAACAGGTGGCCTTCTCCGACTCACATTTTCAAAGTTCCACCATAATGGTCATCAGAAAAGAGAACGCACCTGAAGGATACTCATCAATGAGCGATATTACCAATCAGACCATTGGCGTCTTATTGGGCTCTTCTCAAGACTATTACGCCAAAGAGACCTACCCCGGTGCCAAAATTCTCGAGATTTCCGACAACCCTCAGCTTATCCTTTCAGTAAAAGCCGGACAATGTGATGTTGGAATTCTTGCAGAGGTTGAAGCCAAGGCAGCTGTCAACAACGACCCCTCTCTTACCATTTTAGAAAACGGATTGCACTCTACAGAGATAGGGGTGGCTTTCAATAGGGACGATAGTGTTCTTCCACAAAAATTTAATGATTTTCTGGCCGTTATCAAAAAATCGGGAGAGTACGACTCTATCTGCAGGAGATGGACTTCTAACAATTATCCTTCTGCATACATCATCGGCCCTGCCCGTAATAAGACAGGGAAGGTGCTAAGAGTGGGAACGACCGGGACCACTGTCCCTTTTTCTTTTATAGATAAAGATACCATCAAGGGGCTTGATGCCGAGATAATAAGCCGTTTTGCCGATTATCTTGGCAGAGACGTGAAGTTCTTCATTATGAATTTCGATGCTTTGATACCTTCCATCGCCTCAGGCAAGATAGATGCTGCCATCAACAATATCATGATAACACCTGAAAGGGCCAAGGAGGTCACTTTCTCAGATCCATATTATCTCAATCAAAGTTCTGCCATAGTACTAAAAAGCAGATTTTCTCCCAGAATCATTAGTTCTGCCGGAGTTTTGAATGTACCACAAAGCGACGGAAGCGATCTCTCTACTGCCCCTGTAGGAGTAATGACGGGTTCTTTGGGAGAATTGTATCTTAAAGAAAATTATCCCGAGGCCAATGTGAAATGTTTTGATGATATCACGGATGCCATTCAAGCCCTCCGTACCAACAAATTGTCTTATGTGATGACTGCTTACAGTACAGCAGTAAATGCATGTAGAACAGATAAGGATATCGTAATCCTTCCCAAACATTTCACAAATGAAGGTGCAGCAGTAGCAGTCGATAAAAATGCCTCTCCGGAACTTCTCAAAGGCATCAATTCTTCTATTCAGAAGATGAAAGAAAACGGCATTTTGGATGATATGATATCGAGGTGGATTCGTGAAGACGGGACTTATCAAGAGATACAGATACCGGAAAGAACCGAGGGGAAAATACTCCGGGTGGCCACCTCTGCCAATCGTGAGCCTATGAGTTTCGTCAAAGAGGGGAAATTGTCGGGACTGGACAACGAGCTCATCAGAAGAATCGCTTACGATATGGGAATGCGGGTAGAAATCAGCGATATGAAGTTCTCTGCTTTGACTGCCGCTCTGAAGAGTAAAAAAGCTGATGTAATAGTTTCCAACTTCACCATTACTGAAGAAAGATCCAAAATAGTCAATTTTTCTGATACATATTTCCATAATCCCCAGATACTGATGGTAATGTCCAACCAGGCTCCCTCAGTTA
>CAYMAX010000080.1:0-5596 GCA_964388595.1 uncultured Muribaculaceae bacterium | reverse complement strand
AATAATACCATGGAAATAAAAGCAGTAGATGTTGCGAAACTTCGCAAAATGACTGGTGCCGGTATGATGGACTGCAAGAAAGCTCTTGTAGAAGCCAATGGCGATTATGATAAAGCTCAGGAAATCATTCGTGAAAAGGGCAAACTCGTAGCCGCTAAACGCGCAGACAGAGAGACTTCTGAAGGTTCAGTTATAGCCAAAGTCAGTGCCGACAATAAGAAAGCCATCCTTGTATGCCTTGGTTGCGAGACAGACTTTGTCTCCGGCAATCAGGAATTCATCGACTTGGCAGAAAAGATAGCAGAAGTGGCTCTTAAATCTTTCCCTGCAGATCTTCAAGCTCTTAAAGCTACCAAGATGGATGATGGAAGAACTGTTGAAGAAGCCATCATTCAGCAGACAGGCAAGACAGGTGAGAAACACGCTCTTCCTTTCTACAATAAACTCGAAGCAGAATTCATTGCTCCCTACATCCACATGAATCACAAAGTCTCCTCTATCGTAGGTTTTAATAAAGTGATTGATGCTCATGTAGGCAAAGAGATTGCTATGCAGGTGACTGCCATGAATCCCGTTTCCATCAGTAGAAATGATTGCCCCAAAGAGGTAATAGATAAGGAAATGGAGATCTATCGTGAACAGATTCGCTTAGAAGGCAAACCTGAGAACATGGTAGACCGTATCGCTGAAGGCAAGCTCAATAAGTTCTTCAAAGAATCAACTCTTGAAGATCAGGAATTTGTCCAGATTGGCAAGATTACCGTGAAAGATTTCCTTAAAAGTGTTGACCCAGAAGTCAAAGTTACAGGCTTCTGGAGATATTCTCTCAACGACTAAAGGTATCAACCTCTATATAATAAAAAGCCGCCGGTATCATTACCGACGGCTTTTTAAATTATAGTAGGGATTATTTAATCACTCCGAGTTCTTTACCAACTTTGGTAAATGCTTCTACGCATTTGTCAAGATGTTTCTTCTCGTGACCTGCTGAGACCTGAACACGGATACGAGCCTGGTCTTTAGGCACAACGGGATAATAGAAACCGGTAACATATATTCCCTCATCAAGAAGTTTGGCTGCCATTTGTTGGGATAATTTGGCATCATAAAGCATTACTGCACATATAGCAGATTGAGTAGGTTTAATATCAAAACCGGCTGCCTTCATCTTCGATACGAAATATGCAGTATTATCGTGGAGTTTATCTTGTAGTTTATTGCTTTCAGACATCATATCAAACATTCTGATGCCTGCAGCCGCTATCATAGGTGGAATAGAGTTGGAGAAGAGATATGGACGGGATCTCTGACGAAGCATATCAATAATCTCTTTACGTCCTGTTGTAAATCCACCTACAGCGCCGCCGAAAGCCTTACCAAGTGTACCGGTGAGGATTTCTACTTTTCCGCGAAGATTGAACTGCTCTGTGACTCCCCTGCCGGTCTTACCTACCACTCCTGCAGAGTGTGATTCATCCACCATCACCATAGCATTGTACTTATTGGCCAATTCGTATATTTTGTCGAGAGGACATACATTGCCATCCATCGAGAAAACTCCATCAGTGACCACGATACGGTGACGCTGTGCCTGCGCAAGTTTCAGACAATTTTCGAGTTCTTCCATATTGGCATTGGCATAGCGATACCTCTGTGCTTTACAGAGACGTACTCCGTCGATGATGGAAGCATGATTGAGAGCATCTGAAATGATAGCATCTTTGTCATCAAGAAGGGGTTCGAACACTCCTCCGTTGGCATCGAAGCAGGCAGCATAGAGGATAGTATCTTCAGTTCCGAAAAATGAAGCAATCTTGGCTTCGAGTTTCTTATGAAGGTCACCCGTACCGCAAATAAAACGGACACTCGACATACCATAACCATGAGTATCAAGGGCTTTTTTGGCAGCGTGAACAAGTTCTTTGCTATCTGCAAGACCTAAATAGTTGTTGGCACAGAAGTTTAATACTTCTTTACCTGTACTGACTTTGATTTCTGCTCCCTGAGGAGAAGTGATGATTCTTTCATTTTTATAGAGCCCGGCATCTTCGATGTTTTGAAGCTCTTTTTTCAAGTATTCCTGAAAATCTTTATACATAAAATTAATGAATTATAGAAAAGTCTTAGAATTTAAAAGTCATCCCCACTCCGTGGTCGGTCATTCCGAGAGAAGCGTATGAACCGGGGAAAATATCATTGGTGGGAATATTGACATTGAGAGCTTGTCGTGCTCCTGCCCTGACTATACCACCGACAATACTCAACACTACACCACCTCCTACAAGGATGGGTATGGCATACGCTGAGAAAAGCGTGGCCTGGAAACAATTAATCATAGCTTGTGAAAAATCGACATCCTCAGTGACAGTGGTGGCAATATATATCAAAAGACCGCCAAACCACACAGTACCTCCACATATCATACCGATACCTGTCCACATAAGGGCGTTACCTGTCTTATAGGCAGAAGATACACTTCCATTGGATTCTTGATAGGAAGAACTCGACACCAAAGCAAGAGCCTGTTGGCTATTGAGCTGATAGTTACGAAGATTAATACCATTCGCTCCGAACAGGCTGATAGTCATCAAGGCAATAACAAGGGATAAAACAAATCTTTTCATAGATGTAATAATAAGAGTTATAATTGATTATAAAAAAATAAATTACCGAGATTGCAGAATACTATTTTGGAATTGACATTGCTTTCGATAGATAATCTCGCAGACTCAAGATAGTGATAAGATTTCTCAAAAAAAGATTCCGGAAGACGAGAGGCAAAAGAGGAAATACATTTATAAAGAGGTGATGATGAGTCGAGAGAGACGATAGTATCGCCAGTCGTTTTCATTAAGAACACAAGACGTAAAAAGGATTCTGAATAGATACAGAACTCTTTTTGACATTCTCTTCCCAGGTCTACTATGTTCTTGTTGTTTTCAAGAACAGATACGAGATCACGAGAGAGGCATCCATCCAATAAAGAGAATAACAATGGATAGTATGGCGAATCAACCCGGATATTAGCTGTAGATGAAGGAGGGGCCAATTGCATCTCCAGACAGCGAGAACGAATCGTACTGATGACCTTCTCCGGAGAGTGGGTGATAAGAATAAAATATGAGCCCGGGTATGGCTCTTCAATAATCTTCAGAAGTTTATTGGCAGCCTCAGTCGTCATTCGCTCAGGAAGGTAGATAATCATAAATTGCTTATCTGCCTCGTACGGGCGCATATTCATCTTGGCAAGAATATCTTTGGCCTCTGTCACGCTTATGGTTCCCACCTTATTCTCGATTCCTAAAGCAGAATATAGGTCAGCTTCGGAGAAGCAGGGATTGGAAAGAAACAATTCTCTCCAAACAGTCAGGAAAGTATCGCTGATGGGCTTTTTATCGGCACCCGATTTGGATGTGACATTGACGGGAAAAACGAAATGGAGGTCCGGGTGAACCAACTTCTGAATCTTCTTACAAGAGGGACATTCTCCGCAAGAATCATTATGCTTCTCTCCACTGCAACAGAGATATTGGACAAGGCCGAGAGCTATGGGAAGAGCACCCCAGCCATCACTCTCTACGAACATCATAGCATGAGGAGTACGCCCTCCGTCTACCATTGCCAGTAGTCTGCTTTTCAGAAAATGGTTATCTATGACTTCTTTAAATTGCATGGCTAAATGCAAAGATAAATAATTATCTTTGTCCGATAATGAAATTATGGAAGAAAAGAATATTACATACGACTGCTCACGCGGATGCTCCACAGAGAGGACAGAACACGGAGAATTAATCTGCAAATACGATCCCAGCTGCTGTAAATTGGAGGTTTTTAATTGGTTGCAAGGCATCAACGAATCTGAATATCGAAAATACTTCGAAGTTCGTTTTAAGAATACCCGTAAATTGTTTTATGAGAATACTTCCGGCCAGCTGCTCAAAGTGGGAGATATCGTGGTAGTAGAGGCAGCATCCGGCCACGATGTCGGGATAGTCACTCTCGAAGGGCCCATTGTCGCCCGTCAGATGATGCGCAATAAAATCGATCCCAAGACATACGAGTTCAAAAAAATATATCGCATAGCCAAGCCTCTTGATGCCGAAAGATGGCAAGAAGCGATAGCCAAAGAACATCAGACGATGATTCGCGCCCGTCAGATAGCTGCCGACCTGAAGCTTAATATGAAGATTGGAGATGTTGAATATCAGGGAGATGGCACTAAAGCTATTTTCTATTACATAGCTGATGAGAGGGTCGACTTCAGACAACTTATCAAGGTATTCGCTGAAGAGTTTCACATTCGCATAGAGATGAAGCAGATAGGTTCCAGACAGGAAGCCGGACTTATCGGAGGACTTGGAGTTTGCGGTATGGCACTTTGCTGTTCCAGCCATATGTCTGGATTTCAATCTATCACCACACAGTCTGCCCGCTGCCAGGACCTCTCACTCAATCCCCAGAAGCTCGCCGGCCAATGTGGCAGACTCAAATGCTGCATCAATTACGAATCTGCAGTATATTCGGACGCTCAGAGTCGTATGCCTTATGTCAACGCTCCTCTTGAATTGAAAGATGGAGAAGCCTACCTCGTAAAGACAGATATTTTAAAAGGGACTATGTGGTTTTCATATTCCAAGGGAGACATGTCCAATATGATACCCCTGTCTGCTGCACAAGTCAAAGATATTCTTAGAGCCAACCACAATGGCAACAAACCTGATACCATTCTCAGCAAAAAGTCTGATGATGGCAAAAATGAATTCATTACTTCCGTGGGAGATGAAAACATCGACCGCTTTGACGAAAGGAAGAAAAAGAATCGTTTCAAAAAGAAAAAATATCCTAAGAATCAACAATAATGTTTCTTCGCACCTTCTCGGTTTTATGCACATTCTGTCTCCTATCTCTTCTGTCAGGATGCTCTTCCTCTAAAGGCTTCCAAGACACAGAGTCTTCTTTTTATACCATTACTCTACGGGATTGCCACCCATCTTTCGAAATAGAGCTTTGCGACACTAACTACATCTACCGACTCTTTATATCAGCAAGATTGTCAAGAAGTTATCAAGAGAGATATCTCCCTCTGGAGTTGAGATTTACTTCTCCTTCCGGCCAACAGTACAGTGACCATATTTCCCTGCCCGCTCTTTATAAAGATCTTATCAGTAGTCCCAATGACGACATCTTGCTAAAGTCTTCTTTTGGACATTATGATGTTCAGTGGAAATATCGTGACAATGTCTATCAGGGAGAACCGGGAGTGTGGAAAATCGAAATATTACTCCCCAAAGAATTCAAGCCCATTATGGGTATCGGTATGAGTGCTTTGAAATTTACTCTCTACAGCAATGAGTTCGAAAAATAAAATCGGCAAATTCAGGGAAAATGAGACTTTTGAATGTCTCATTCAGCCCACCACCGAAGAGATATTTCATAATGAGCACTCTCTCAAAGGGAGATGGCATGAAAAGATATTTCAAAATAACCATCCCATCATTCTCGAGCTCGGATGTGGAAAAGGAGACTATACCATTGCTCTGGCTCAGAAATATCCGGAAAATAATTACATCGGAGTTGATATCAAAGGGGCACGATT
>CAYMAX010000079.1:0-5704 GCA_964388595.1 uncultured Muribaculaceae bacterium | reverse complement strand
ATGCCATACAACGTTCCAATCCTGAGATGCAGAAGCGCGATTACAACGCCATCCGTGCTCTTGCAGAGAAAGAGCACAATCCTATCATCTCTGTTCATGACCACGGAGCCGGAGGCCATCTGAATTGTTTTTCTGAACTTGTGGAAGACCGGGGCGGCACTATATATATTGACCGCCTCCCTGTTGGAGATAATACCCTTTCTTCCAAAGAAATTATCGGAAATGAGAGTCAGGAACGTATGGGATTGGTTATGAAGTCTTCTGATACTGAAGAGCTTCGTCTCATTGCGGAACGCGAAAGAGCTCCTTTCTACATCGTTGGAGAGGCCACAGGACGTGGCAATTTTACGCTTGTCAATGAGAAAAACGGAGAAAAGCCCATTGACCTTGAGTTGAAAGATATGTTTGGAAGCACTCCCAAGACAGTTATGACAGATGATTCTCCTCGTGGAGGATACAATGGTCACGGAGGCTTCTCCCCCATTGACGAAAATCTCGATAATATCTCTCTTTCATCTCTGATTGGCCATATTAAAGATGTGCTTGGGATAGAGTCTGTGGCTTGTAAAGACTGGCTCACGAACAAAGTTGACCGCTCTGTAAGCGGATTAATCGCCTGCCAGCAGACTTGTGGTGCTATTCAGCTTCCCATCAATGATTTGGGTGTCACGGCTATTGGTTATGACAATGTAGAAGGCATAGCCACAAGCATAGGTCACGCTCCTGTGTCAGGTCTTATTGACCCCGCTGCAGGTTCTCGTCTATCAATCGCCGAAGCACTGACCAATATCATCTGGACTCCGATAGTTGATAAAATACATGGCGTATCGTTGAGTGCCAACTGGATGTGGCCGAGCCGCAACCCCGGAGAAGATGCCCGTCTCTATAGTGCAGTCAAGGCAGCAAGTGACTTTGCCATCGCATTGGGCATCAACATCCCCACGGGCAAAGACTCGATGTCCATGACTCAGAAGTACCCTGACGGAAGCAAAGTAATTTCCCCCGGCACATTAATCATCAGTGCTGCATCTCCATGCAAAAATGTATTCAGGACTATTCATCCCGTGATAAACACAGCTGTCGATTCAGTCATTGTCTATATTCCATTCACAACTCACACATCAGGTGCCGGCTCATTTCCATTAGGCGGCTCAGCCTTCGCCCAGACCCTCAATAAAATCGGCGATACATCACCCGACGTCGATGATGCCGCATATTTCCAACTCTGCTTCGACGCCCTCCAAAACGCCATGTTCTTCTCCCCCACATCGAACATGATGATAAATTCTACATCGAATCTGATGTTGGATTCCGAGACTGGCGAGCGAAGAGTCGAGCCTCGAGGAATCAGCCATCAGTTCAATGGCAATAACACTGTCCTTGCCGGCCATGACATCTCCTCAGGCGGCATGGTCACGACCTTGCTCGAAATGTGTTTCCCCAACACAGAAGGAGGACTCGACATCGACCTGAGCAGATTTGACACCAACAACATCCTTTTCTGCGAATCCCCCGGCGTAATAGTCCAAGTCAGAAAAGAAGACAAAGAGACATTCTATCATAACCTCGGTCAAGACATCATATCATACGAGATAGGCACACTCATCCCCGAAAGAAAACTAAATATCAGACTTGCCCACTCCCCATCCCCGCTATCCCTGAACATCGACGAGATGCGCGACATCTGGTATCACACCTCATACCTGTTCGACATCAGGCAAGTAGGAGAACCACTCGCACGCAAACGCTTCGACAATTACAAGACGCAGCCTCTTACTTATTCATTTCCAAAGCATTTCACAGGCAAATACACCATCCCCAAAGAACATAATATCAAAGCCGCCATCATCCGCGAAAAAGGTTCCAATGGCGACAGAGAGATGGCTTACGCCCTCTACATGGCCGGTTTCCAAGTCAAAGATGTACATGTCACAGACTTAGTATCAGGAAGAGAAACCCTCGATGACGTCAAACTGATAGCATTCGTAGGTGGCTTTTCCAATGCAGACACACTCGGCTCCGCCAAGGGTTGGGCCGGTGCTTTTCTCTACAACCAAAAAGCAAAAGATGCCCTCGACCGTTTCTATGCCCGGAAAGACACACTCAGTCTGGGGGTATGCAATGGCTGTCAGCTGATGGCGCAGCTCGGACTTATCACACCTAATCATAGAGAAGATTCTCCCAAAATGCTTCACAACGATTCTCATAAATATGAATCTGCCTTCGTAGGTGTCACAGTCCTGCATTCTCCATCTATCCTGCTATCCTCTCTACAAGGCTCCAAATTAGGCATCTGGGTAGCACACGGAGAAGGCAAATTTTCATTCCCTCTCCCACTGGATAAATACGATATTGCTCTAAAATACAATTATAACTCCTACCCTGCCAATCCCAACGGCTCCCCCGAAGGAATAGCAGGCGTTTGTTCTCCCGACGGAAGGCATCTTGCCATGATGCCTCATCCTGAAAGATGTCTGAAACCCTGGAACTGGCCCTATTATAGCCAGGAAAGGGTAAATGACGAAATTACACCCTGGATAGAATTATTTATAAATGGAAGAATATGGCTCGAAAAACAGTAAATTATCTCGAAACCCGCAAAGACAAAAAGAGAACTTATGCCACCATCAAAAAGGCAGTTCCCAAAAATTACTATGGTCCCAAGATTTTCGTCCTGGACACCAATGTCATCCTTCACGATCATAATGCCATCTACAATTTTCAAGAAAATGACATTTATGTCCCCGTGACAGTCATCGAAGAATTGGATAAATTCAAAAAAGGTGATGACACTCTCAATTTCAATGCACGTGACTTTGTCAGAGATATAGACAAACTCTCCAATAATGCCCTTTTCGACAAGGGTGTATCCCTCGGCAAAGGTAAAGGGCTCATCAAGATAGAGATGGGACATCCCTACACTCAGCAGCTTCTTGACAGCCTTATCGATGACATTCCCGACCACCGAATCATTGCCACAGCCATCTGGCTGAAAGACCATCTTCCCGACAGGCGTGTCATTCTCGTCACCAAAGACATAAATATGAGGCTCAAAGCCAAGTCTCTGGGACTTATGGCTCAGGATTATTTGACCGATAAAGTCAAAGAAGAGAGAGTAGAACACGTTCAGAAAGAAGTGATAACCATCAAAAATCTCTCTGATGCCACTATCAACAGAATGATATCCAACAAAAACGGTGTATCTCTCTCTGAGGCAGGTATCAGAAAGACTCCTCCATGCAATCAGCTTTACAAAGTAGTCGGCGGACCCGACGGCATCTCTTTGGGAAGATACAATGATATCACCCATTCAGTAGTAAGCGTCTCTTCTCGGAGTGCTTTCGGTATTTCTCCACGCAATTTTGAGCAGGCATTTGCCATGGATGCAGTATTGAATCCCGATATCAGACTTATCTCATTGACAGGTACTGCAGGTACAGGAAAGACCCTCATAGCATTGGCAGGTGCTCTGGCACAGGCAGACAATTTCGACCAGATACTTCTCTCCCGCCCCGTCATTCCTCTGAAAAATCAAGATTTGGGATACCTTCCGGGAAGTGTCAATGAGAAGATTGGTCCATACATGCTTCCACTTTATGACAATTTGGGCGTAATTAAAAAATGTTTCAAGAGCAATAGCCAGGAAGTAATCAAAATCGAAGATATGCTTCGTCGCGAAAAACTTCTCATCAATCCTCTTGCATATATCAGAGGCAGGAGCCTTTCCAATATTTTCTTTATCGTGGATGAATCCCAAAATCTGACCCCTCACGAGATTAAAACCATCATCACAAGAGCCGGAGAAGGGACTAAGATAGTGTTCACGGGGGATATTCACCAGATTGACCAACCCTATCTCGATATCAACTCCAATGGCCTTACACATCTCGGTGAGAAGTTTTACGGACAGTCTATTTTCGAACATATCAACCTGATAAAAGGCGAAAGAAGTGAACTTTCGGAACTTGCAGGCAAACTTTTATAATATTTTTTCTACTTTTGCAACCGATTTATTTAAAACTATAACTTATATGCCAATTAAACGCGTTTATTTCTTTGGTGGAAAAGAAGCCGAGGGAAAAGGTTCTATGAGGAATCTATTAGGCGGTAAAGGTGCCAATCTTGCAGAGATGTGCACACTTGGTATTCCTGTCCCTGCAGGTTTTACTATTACCACCGACTGTTGTACTGAGTACTATAATTTAAAATGCAATTATCCTGCAGATCTCGAAAAAGAAGTCAACGGAGCTCTCCTTCGTGCAGAAAAGATAATGGGAATGAAATTTGGAGATAAGAAAAATCCCCTTTTGGTTTCTTGTCGTTCAGGCGCCCGTTCTTCCATGCCCGGTATGATGGAGACAGTTCTCAATATAGGACTTTGTACAGACACCATCCCCGGTATGATAGCCAGGACTAAGAATCCCCGTTTCGTTTATGACGCATATCGTCGTCTCATCATGATGTATTCAGATGTTGTGATGGAGAAAGCAGAAGGTATCGAGCCCAAAGATGGCAAAGGTATCCGCGTGCAACTCGATGAGATGCTTGGTGAAGTAAAGAAAGCCAAAGGTTACAAGAGCGATACCGACCTCACAGAAGAGGACCTTATAGCTCTCTGCAAGGCTTTCAAGGCAAGAGTCAAGAAAGTTCTTAAAAAAGAATTCCCCGATAATCCCAAAGAACAACTCTGGGGAGGTATAGGTGCTGTTTTCAAATCTTGGAACGGCAAACGTGCCATCGCTTACAGACGTATCGAAGGTATTCCTGACGAATGGGGTACTGCAGTCACAGTTCAGGCCATGGTATTTGGAAATATGGGAGAAAACTCTGCCACAGGCGTTGCTTTCTCACGTAACCCCGCTACAGGCGAGAATAAATTTTATGGAGAATGGCTTATCAATGCTCAGGGAGAAGATGTGGTGGCAGGTATCCGCACCCCTAATCCTCTGAACGAAGCTACCAAGAACGACCATAACAAACACCTTCCTTCACTTCAGAAGGCTATGCCCGCTGTTTACAAGGAACTTGATGAGATACAGAACAATCTCGAACACCATTTCCACGATATGCAGGATATTGAGTTCACCATCCAGGATGGTAAACTTTGGATGTTGCAGTGCCGTATCGGTAAGAGAACAGGTCTTGCTGCCCTTACCATGGCCATGGATATGCTCAAAGAGAAGCTTATTACCGAGAAAGATGCAGTCATGAGAGTAGCTCCTGCACAGCTTGATGAGTTGCTCCACCCTATTCTTGATGCCGCAGTTGAGAAAAATGCTACCGTTGTAGCTAAAGGTCTTCCTGCAGGCCCCGGTGGTGCTGTAGGAAAACTCGTTTTCACTACTGAAGATGCTGTAGCAGCTGCTGCACGCAAAGAAAAAGTGATACTTGTCCGTGAAGAGACCAATCCTGAGGATGTGGAAGGAATGCGCGCTGCAGAAGGTCTGCTCACTGCCCGTGGCGGTATGACATCCCACGCTGCATTGGTGGCTCGTGGCTGGGGAAAATGCTGTATCGTAGGTTGCGATGCAGTTCATTTCGAAACTATCCAGAAAGGTGGCAAGGGTGTGTCTGAGACAGTTATGGTACTTGGCAACAAAAAATACCATAAAGGCGATATGTTCTCTCTCAATGGCAGCAAAGGTCTTGTTTACGACACTGCCATTAAGACCAAAGATGCCTCTGAGAATCCACTCTTCATCAA
>CAYMAX010000078.1:3012-5824 GCA_964388595.1 uncultured Muribaculaceae bacterium | reverse complement strand
CTTCTGAGCTTTTTGAGATCAATTTTTGCAGAAAAGGCTCGAGCCCACAGAGAGCTGTTTTCAACTAATTCGAGTCTTTAGCTCAATAGCAAAATGAAAAATGAGTTATTAATATAGTATCAGAAAATCCTTAACCGATGCCGCGTGGGGAAAAATGTATACATAATCAAATCCTGTCTGATGTTATCGATTTTGCCAAGATATTCATATTTTGATACCTCTGATTTATGTATACATTTAAAAGCCGTCTTGCAGGGATCATAAAAGGCCTCTCTTCAAAATTGCGGATACTCATGTGGAATCGATATCCCGCATGCTGATTGCCAGCCGCGATTGGTTGGCGTTGCAAAGGGCTTGCTTCCGTTAAAAAATTGCCACGGGATCTGCATTGTAACACACTGCAATTGCATTGAGAAAGCTGGTTTTTTTCGTCTTTCTTTGTTGTTGTCTCGGGCATTTCTGTTGAAACTCACGAGTGAGAGAAGATGATGGGCTTAGAAAGCAAGGATTGCCCATCATTCATGCATCAGCTCTCTCGGCAGGAGCCTCTACATCTTTGGCAGAGGATAGAAACCATTTTCCATCCCTTTCCTCAAACCCCAGAACCCGAAGCATAGACGAAATAAGTTCCTTCTTTGGAGGCCTGCTATTCCTTGAGGCTATATACTCATAGATTTCTGTCTCTGAAGGAGCAATGCCATTCTTCTCTGTCAGCTCTCCAACTGATACACGCAGCGCTGATAAATGACGTGGGCAGGAAGTACAGTAGCTTATGCCTTCAAAGATTTGGCTGCTATGGCCAGGACCGATATCAACTCCACAAATGGGGCAAGTGGCGGCCTCTTTTTGCTTGTCGCTCTTCCTACCTGGAGTCGGCAGGTCTTTCCTTGGATGAGGGCTGATTGCAGGATTTCCGTTCTCTTGAAAAATAGATGATGACTTTGCACCATCATCAGGAGCCACAGAGTGCGTTGAGTGCGCACCCGTGCGCTCGACTGTGCGGCTCTCTTTTGTGTCTACTGTTGTCTTTTCTTGGTGAGAGTGCGGATTTTTCTGCCCCGCGAGAGAAAGAGAACTCTTCTTGCCTTGAGCCGCGCCCAAAAAAATTCCTCTCTCGCACCCCGCACTATCCGCACTTTCTCTATCTATCTCTCTCTTCTCTCTCTCGCTGTTATCGATTTCCGCATTATTTTCGTTGCGCACTTTGACCCGCACACCATCCGCACTTGGCGCACTCTCACGGAGCTTTACGATCGCGTCGAAGCCTTCCAATGGATTGTACCCCTCCAGCTTGTAGAGTGTCTTCCTAACTGCACGCTTCTCAACGCCCGGCGTATATATTTCATAATCTGTTATTTCCTGTACTGCGAACCCAGGTAGCTTCTGGGAAAGACCCCCCTTCCCTTTCTCTCCACTGGCAAGATGACTAATCCTCGTCGGAGAGAGACCCAGTGCTTTGGCTACTTCTTCCCTGGTCATCCCATCCTTATTTTTTGCAAGCAGCTCAGCGAATTGGCGTTCACGTTTGGTTAGCCTATGCACGAGTTCCTCTGCATCACGTTCAACGAACAATTCCTTTGCGGCGTGGAAATCATCTTCAGTGGCTAAATAATAATCATCCGCATCCTTTTCTCGCTGAAATCTATTCATCGCGGTGATACCAATCAGTAAATCCATGAAGATTGAGGGATTCCTTCTGTTACTTGTATCGAACCACTCTATTCGATCATAAAATGGTACACGAACGTTGATGTATCCTTCCTCTCGAAGTTTGCGGAAAATCTCACGACTCACGAGTACGTTATCATCCACGGGAAACTGAGGCTCTCCCTCACCATATCTCTCTATTGTTTGACGGTTCACGTCCTTCGTTAATTCCTCGCTGTCGTTCACGTTTATTGGTATTTGCCTATTCAAGACCTGTATGTCCTGGCTGCTGTCCACTGATGTGATCGCCCAAGTCTGCTCCGAGCCAATCTGGAGTTTTAATGCTTTGTTGTTTGCCACTGTCCGATGGGTGTAAGGCTGATGAAATTCCGAAGATGTTTGTTTTATGGTTGTATCTAGATCCTCGTTCCCTGCCTGATAGTCATCAAGTATTCTGAGGATGCCATTACCGTCATTGTGGTAGTAACCTGATTTGGCGGACATGGAGCCCTTTAGTACAGCCTCTGCAGGCAGATGATGAGCAAAAGTCAATATTGCCCAGGTCTTACCACCACCGCTCTCGCCATTGAGTTTTGGATGCAAGCCCGTAGATTGAAGGATATTTTGGACGGATACACAGCATATCAGTTTCTTGAATGCTTTATCTGCTCCCAGAACCATCCGCCCACAACTTGTTGCGATATAGTGTATCGGATCGTCATTCTCCAGAATCTCGATGGCCTTTTTCCGTATCTCAGGTGAAGGCGTAGGTCTCTCCATTTCTTGCTTCAGCTTGGCGATCTCTTTCTCAAGAGCTTTCTTTATTTCACCGGTAATTTTCAGATTCTTCAGCAACAGTGTATATTCCAGATTCTTAGTCCACTTTAAATCTGCTAGCACCTTTATTATCTCGGGATTGCTTAAAGCGGAGAGGTTATTCTTCAGATGCTCTTCGATCTTATTGACCGACCAACTATTATAATTACCAGGCCATTTGCAGCCATCGCATCCGTCTTCAGGTTCACAATAACCCAACTCTCCGATTCCAATATTAGGATAACCTGAGCTGGATTCTTGTATCTTGGAACAGTTGGGGCAGCACATCCGACCATACCACTGATCGAAGATTCTTTGCTCCACACCACACCTATTGGCCACAGGCATC
>CAYMAX010000078.1:1471-3002 GCA_964388595.1 uncultured Muribaculaceae bacterium | reverse complement strand
AGACCATCCCGCTTGATATAGGTAGGAGGCGATTACCGCACAGGCTCGGTGAGGCCCTTTGCCCGGCTCGGCTTTATTAATGATATTCTTTATGCATGGAGGCCAATCCTCTACAGGGATTGGCTCAGATCTCTTACTGATCTCAAAGTCTCCTGAACGCTCCTTGCGTGATCTGAGATCCTCCTCTATCGTATCTGCATAAGGTTCAAGTAGTGTCTTAACCGCGTCTAGCTCGGCAGGATCATATTCAATGTACCATTCCACCCCCTTCTGCAGGATATCATCTGAAAGAGGGAGTCGTGCCTGATCGAAATCGATCTTTATATTGCCTGGATCAAGTGGCACTACTGCAAGGTCATATTCCTTATGGATGGAGAAAATGCACTTGAACTTCCGTTTCTGGTTATTGATCTTATCAATTTTTACTTTGCCCAGATGCTCGGGATGGAGTTCAAAAAACTTGCACTCAGCATCCGCCAGGAACATGTTGTAGGCTCCTGTTAGGCTTCTGAAGGCCTCCTCGCGGTCTTCTGGGCTCCACTCGGGCTTCGCTTGGAAAAGGGCATGATGGATAAAGACATAGATTCCGCCACCTGAATAAAGGCAATGGACACTCTTGGAGATCCCTGCTTCATTCAACATACCCACCAGGAATTTGGCTGTGTCCTCAACGGCTTGCTTGATGGACGGGTCCTCAATTATATTGCCGATGCTGTCAATATCGGCTCCAAGGGTATAGGCCTGGCAGTCTCTAAAGATGCCTATTGGGCGCTCGGGTTTTCCTGCTTTTTCATCCCAGGGGGATGAGGTATTAAAAACACCAGGATCGAAGAGATCTAATGTTGCATATAGGGTTCTAAACTTGGACGCAGTATCTTCATAGTCTTCGTGACTTCGAAGCCGCACCGCTCCATTACCAGAGGATATGTACCACCCTTTATCGCCATTGAATGCTCTTTGTTTCGTGCCATCTTGGCAGAATCTGATAATGGTATCTCGGACTTCTGGCCGTTTGTAGTGCTCCCAACTCCATTTATTAGCTGTTCCGGATAGAGACACTGATGAGTCTTCTTTCTTTATCGAACTCATTAAGTATCTCCCCCCTCATTAAAGACCTCCAGGATTTGTGTACCTTCTTCGAGCAGCTTCTTCCAAGTCTCGTCACCGATTGTTCCTGTTTTTTCAATTAGATATGGGCTCCTTAATCTAAATCCTGGTGAGATCTGTTGTACTCCAACGTAACCCTCATAAGGGAAAATGACTGGCCAGAACTCGCCAGGAACAGATCTCCTCATATAGAATTCGGTGTCAGGATGCTTCTCGAAATATATCCGATCTCGATCACAGGCCTGTTCTATGATATCCGAGAAGTCTCGATCTTTACGTAGTCCTTTTGCTGCTCTCTTGGCCATCAAGACCACCTCCATTGAACAGAAAAACTTAAATTATAGGAGGTGCTATTATTTAATGTCAGTTTCTTTCTGCCTTGGGCGGCAACCCTGGGCACTTTACTTTCCGACCACATGCCTAT
>CAYMAX010000078.1:0-1371 GCA_964388595.1 uncultured Muribaculaceae bacterium | reverse complement strand
GATGTTAGGAGACATTAGGCGTCGCCTCCTTCTTTGGACGCGACAATGCATGAGATCTCTAATGTTCCATCTCTTCGCAAGCCAACGCTTACCCGATCCCCTTTGTTGAGATCATTTGTCCTTATCCAAGCCCTTGGCAAGTTAATAAATGCGCTGCCATGAATGAGCTGGATCTTTCGTAATCCCAGGTTTATAGCTAATTCATTCATACCAGATTCACAGATAAAACTAATATTAACCTTGGATTTATCGTGAAGGTAGTCTGATGATAACGGTTATCAAAATCAACCATCAATGATAACCCCTTGTGCATATCGAAAAGATTATTAATAAATTGCTTAATCATGAGCCTATGAATAAGCTGAGACCCCATGACATAGCGATCCTGGAAAAAATGTCAGATAACAGCGGGTGGTCGGCTTCTCAGTTAGGCAAAATTATAGAAACAAGCAAAGGAAATATTTTAGCTCGCAACCTTCAGAAAATGGAGGAAGAAAAGATAATTTTCAAAGGAAATCCTCGGATAACAAAGAATAACCAAAAGGAGTTACCGTACTATATAATTGAGGATATTAATATTTTTGGTTTTATTGTAGGACAGCTAGCCGAAACAGAAGAATATGTTAAAGAACTTGAGAAATTTTTGTCTTCGAAATATACAAACAACATAATCAAAAAATTTTATTTTTTATCGGCATATAATGTTCTGCCAAAAAATATTCTTCAATCCGATTTTAAAATCAAAGCTTCGAAATCGTTATTGAATCTTGAGGCGACAAGAAACGATTATGAGGAATTCGCCAAAGGACTTAAAACAGCGATATCCGAGTTTGGGCAAGATGTTGATAAAATTCCCTCCTTTAAAGATATGCAGCTAGAACAAGAGCTTCGCGAAATCGATAGACAGCTAACACCCGCGAATATCGATTATATAGAGATTTTAGGAAATTTTGAATTAATGGAAGCTATACCATTCTATAGACAGATTATTCATAAAAGTGTTAAAGAAGGACTAAAAAAACTTGCAGAACGGTCAATCATCACGCAAGGTGTCAAAGACTTCCTGATTCTTGATAACTACCTGAGTCCTTTTACCTCATATCCAGTCAATGGATCTCTCTCACTCCTCACCTCCCAGTCTTTTCAGCGCATATATAATGAAGCTTATTTGCTCAAGGATGATGGATTGGACCTCATGTCCAAACGTGCTGCGGCAATATACCAATCATTCCCAGATATCATGTTCGAAATTTTCCGTTTCGATCCTCCTGAGAAGAAACATATAGAATCCATTACAAAGCAGATGATACTTTATTGGAATGTGGCCAGCACTCGTTTCGATTATTGTTATTATTTTGCCGAGCGGTACAT
>CAYMAX010000077.1:2456-5992 GCA_964388595.1 uncultured Muribaculaceae bacterium | reverse complement strand
GAGAATCGAATAAATATTCGGCAAGGACTTTGGCAAGATGGGTTTTTCCTACTCCTGTGGGACCTAAAAAAAGGAAAGTGCCAATCGGTTTATTAGGGTCTTTAAGACCTGCCCTGTTGCGCTGAATGGCTCTGACCACTTTATCGACAGCATCATCTTGCCCTATCACTCTTTCTCTGATGGTATCTGCCATCTGAAGGAGTTTATTGCTTTCAGACATAGCTATCTTGTTGAGAGGAATACCTGTCATCATCGACATCACAGAATATATGTCATCTTCTGTGACTGTCACAGTAGATGAGGAGTTGGCTTCATCAAACTCCTTGATGGTTCTGTCAAGCAGAGACTGAGTCTCTTTCTCCAAAAACATAAAATGTTCAGCTTTCTCAAAATCTTTCCCGTCTATCGCTTTTCTTTTGATGTCACGTTGTTTTTTGACCTCCTTATCCAAGTCTGATACCGTATCCGGAATAATCATAGTCTTCAGGTGAGCTTTGGACCCCGCTTCATCAAGGACATCAATAGCCTTATCTGGAAGGCATCTATCTGATATATATCTGGTAGACAACGTTATGCATGCTCTGATAGCTTCAGGAGAATAGATAACGTGATGATGTTGTTCGTATCGCGATTTGATATTATCGAGGATGAAGAGAGTCTCATCGAAAGTAGTAGGCTCTATCAGCACTTTTTGGAACCGTCTTTCCAAAGCACCGTCTTTCTCTATTACTTTGCGAAATTCATCCAATGTAGTGGCACCTATGCACTGCAATTCCCCACGTGCAAGAGCCGGTTTGAGCATATTAGCAGCATCGAGAGAGCCTATTGCGCCACCCGCTCCCACCAAAGTATGAAGTTCATCTATGAACAAAATAACATTGGGGTCCCCTTTTATCTCCTGTAGGATAGACTTGATTCGCTCTTCGAATTGGCCTCTGAACTTAGTTCCCGCCACTATTGAACCGATATCAAGTGATATGATTCTTTTATTGAGAAGAACACGGGAGACATTGTGATGAGCTATCCTTATGGCAAGACCTTCAGCTATAGCAGATTTCCCCACCCCAGGCTCACCTATGATGATGGGATTGTTCTTCTTTCGTCTTCCCAAGATTTGAGCAAGTCTTGCTATCTCGTTTTCACGTCCCACCACAGGGTCGAGTTTATCTTCTGCTGCAGCTTTTGTCAAGTCATAGCCGTATGTCTCCAGAGGAGATGCTTTCGATTTGCGCTTTGCCGGCTCCTCATTCTCAGGTTTCTCATCCTCAGTCTCCTCTTTCCGGTCCTCTGCCGGCGGTTCTATGGACAATCGCTTTTCACCGAAATATTTGAATAAATCCATGGAGGATATATTATCATAGGAAAACCCCATTTTTATCATCATCTCGGAGAAGACACTGTCATTGATACGGATAATGGCAAGTAATAAATTTCTGACATCCGGCTCTTTTTTCTCATTGTCAGGGAGCGATTCAAGAAAAGCAGTCCTGACAGTTTTAGCAAAGTCGATGTTATCTACTTCGGAATAAGGAAGTGGAAACCCTTTATCTATCCGCTCTGAAATGGCTCTTTTCATAAATGGAATGGAAACCTTCAATTCTGCAAAGAAATCAACCAGCACCTTAGAATGCTGACGTATCGCTCCCAAAACCACATGGTCATTGGTCACCATATCGCATCCTGTACGCAGGGCTTCTTCTTTTGAAAAAGAGAGAATTTCCCTTAGTTCTTTGGAGAGTTGCATACTCATAAAAAGTGATTAGAAATAATGTGCTAAATTAAAAAAAAAATCTTAATTTAGCAGATTGTATTACAAAAATTCAGAAAAACGTAAGTAATGGAAAATGAGAATGTTAGCGGAAGAATTGAGCAGATAGACATTGAGCACGAAATGAAAAGTGCGTACATAGATTATTCTATGTCGGTAATTGTTGCGAGAGCTCTTCCGGATGTTAGAGATGGATTGAAGCCTGCGCACAGAAGAGTTTTGTTCGGAATGAACGAGCTCGGTATTACGGCTGCAGGGCAGACCAAAAAGTCTGCACGTATCGTGGGTGAAGTACTTGGAAAGTACCATCCGCACGGTGATGCAAGCGTTTATGACACTATGGTCAGGATGGCTCAAGACTGGAGCATGCGATATATGTTGGTGGAAGGCCAGGGCAATTTCGGTTCGATAGATGGAGACTCCCCCGCTGCTATGCGTTACACCGAAGCCAAGTTTCGTAAATTGGCAGAAGAATGTCTTGCAGACCTTGATAAGGATACAGTAGATTTTAAGAATAATTTCGATGACACCCTTCAAGAACCGGTAGTCCTCCCTGCAAAGGTCCCCTTACTGCTTCTTAACGGCTCCTCCGGTATCGCTGTGGGTATGGCCACCAACATGGCTCCTCACAATCTTGGAGAGGTGGCAGATGCCATCTGCGCCTATATCGACAATAATGACATTACCGTCGAAGAGTTGATGAAATATATGAAGGGTCCTGATTTCCCTACAGGTGGTATTATTCAGGGTATCAGTGGGATAAGAGACGCTTTCGAAACAGGAAGAGGACGTATTGTAGTTCGTGGCAAGACAGAGATAGAAGTATCTCCCAGCGGCAGAGAGACTATCGTCATTTCCGAGATTCCATATATGGTCAATAAGAAAGAATTGATAGAAAAGATAGCAGACCTCGTGGAATCCAAAGCACTTGACGGAGTCGCATATATCAATGACGAAAGTGACCACAAGGGAATGCGTATCGTTGTAAAGCTCAAAATGGGTGCTGTGGCCAATGTAGTTCTCAATACTCTTTATAAGAACACTCAACTTCAATCGAGCTTTTCTGTCAACAATATCGCACTGGTGGATGGGAAGCCCCGTCTTCTCAATCTGCCACAGCTCATCAAATACTATGTCCGCCACCGTCACAATGTGATAGTGAGAAGAGCACATTTCGAACTCGACCAAGCTATCAAAAGAGCACATATCCTGGAAGGATTGCTCAAAGCACTTGACTTCATTGATGAAGTAATCGCCATAATCCGCTCATCCAAGACCATTCAGGATGCCAAGGACGCACTCATCAAGAGATTTGAATTTTCAGATGCTCAGGCCTCTGCCATAGTAGAGATGAGGTTGCGCCAATTGGTGGGACTTGAAAGAGAAAGACTCCAGTCTGAATATGACGAACTGACCAAACAAATTCATCATCTCGAAGAATTTCTTGCCAAAGAGGAGTTGCAGTATGACCTTATCAAGACTGAGATTCAGGAACTGAAGGCCAAATATGGAGATGCCCGCAGGACAGAGATAGAGATGTCTGCTGATGATTTCAATCCTGAAGACTTCTATCCCGATGAAGATGTAGTAATCACCATATCTCACCTTGGATATATTAAGAGGACCCCTCTCATCGAATACAGACTTCAAAACAGAGGCGGTATAGGTGCCAAGGGAAGCACTACCCGTGAAGAAGACTTCATAGAGCACATCTATGTCGCCAATATGCATAGTACGATGCTGTTCTTTACCCAGAAAGGAAGATGCT
>CAYMAX010000077.1:0-2446 GCA_964388595.1 uncultured Muribaculaceae bacterium | reverse complement strand
GAGTTTACCAGATTCCTGAAGGGACCAAAGCTTCCAAAGGTCGTGCTATTCAAAATGTTATCAACATCGAGCAGGATGACAAGGTATGTGCCTACATCAATGTGAAAGACCTCAACGATAGCGAATATATCAACAACAACTTTATCGTTTTGGGAACTAAAAATGGTATCATCAAGAAAACCTCACTGGAGGCTTATTCTCGTCCCAGAACCAATGGAGTAAATGCCATTACCATCAGAGAAGGTGATAAACTTCTTGAAGCCGCGATGACAGACGGAAGTTGCGAGATATTGCTTGCTGCCCGCAATGGCAAATGCGTGAGATTCCCCGAATCACAGGCAAGGGCTATAGGTCGTACAGCATCGGGTGTGAGAGGTATTTCCATCAATGATGATGACGAAGTTATCGGTATGGTCTGCATAGCAACTACCGAAGAGTACAAGAGCATTCATCATCTTCTCGTGGTAAGCGAACACGGATATGGCAAACGCTCACAGATAGATGACTACCGCGTCACAAAGAGAGGTGCCAAAGGTGTTAAAACTCTCAATATTACTGAGAAGACAGGCAGTCTGATAGCCATCAAGGATGTTACTGACGAAAATGACCTTATGATTATCAATAAATCCGGCATTACCATAAGACTCGCTGTGTCTGATATGAGAGTACTTGGCAGAGCCACACAGGGGGTAAGACTCATTCATCTCAGAGATGACGATACCATTGCTGCCGTATGTATTGTTAGTAAAAGCGAAGAAAAACTCACCGACAATGGTGAAGAACTATAACTGATTATTTATTTTTTTAATTTTTATTTTATGAAGAAAATATTTCTACTTTTTTCAGCGATGATTCTATCCCTCGCTATCAATGCTCAGAGCAGGGATCAGGTTCTTTCTGCTGTCACTAAAGCTAAAACTACTTCCGAAAATGTCAAAAAAGCCACCAGCCCTGCTACTTGGATTAAACTTGGCGAAGCATACTTCAATGCTTACATCCAACCAAAAGGCTCTGCGTGGATAGGTGCATCACAAACAGAAGCCAAATTGGTGATGAACGGAATGCAGGTAAAAGGTACTGAATACAAAACATACTTGAATTCTGAATACTTCATTGAGCACTATGACTTTATGGATTATTACTATAATTCAGCCGGACAGCTTGATATGATAGTTGTCACAAAGCCCGTTCTCGAAGGAGATTTGCTCGGTATGTCTTTTGACGCCTATATGAAAGCTCACGAACTCGATGTCAAAGGTTCCAAAACAAAAGACATTAAAGCAGCTCTTGTCAAAATCAGAGACAACTATGTCACTGATGCCATGACAGCCTATACATTAGGCAATCTTAAGTTGGCAAGTCAACTTTTCCAGTCGTCTCTCAAAGCTACCGACAACCCTGTCACCAATGGTGTAGATAGTCTTATCGTCTTCTATACTGCTTTGACCTACAATATGATGGGTGATTTAGACAATGCCAAGATCTACTACAAAAAGTGCAAAGAAATCGGTTTTGACCAGGAAGGCAGCGTTTATTCTTCTATCGCTGAGATAGAGAAAGCCCAGGGAGACATTGACGAGGCCAAAGCCATCCTCAACGATGGATTTATCAAATATCCCAATAGCCAGGCAATCCTCATCTCCCTTATCAATCTCTACATCGACACTAAAGATGATACCGAGAAGATTCTTACCCTCATCAGATCTGCTCAGAAGAACGAACCTACCAATGCTTCTCTTGTATATGCAGAAGGCAATATTTATAAACAGCTCGGCGATTACGAGAAAGCTATAGAATGTTACTATAAAGCTTTCGAAACCGATTCCAATTATGTCTATGGCATTTATTCAGTTGGTAACACCTATTTTGATCTCGCCATCATGGCTCAGACTAAGAGAGATGCCCTCGATATCAATGATATGGCAGGATATGAAAAGTATCAGAAAGAATTTGAAGACAATCTTCTAAAGGCCATCGATCCTTTTGAAAAAGCTTTTGCTGCATCTAAGGATCCCGATATCTCTTATGCTATCGCAGATGGTCTGAAACAGATATATTTCCGTTTCCGCGATAAAAAACCTGAATATCAGGCCGGATACGAGAAGTATAATAAGTATTTGGAAGAACATAAGGTGCAGCCTGCACAGTAAGGCACACACTTTAATATTTTGTAAAGAGTTCGGTATTGCGCCGGACTCTTTCTTTTTATGGTCTAAGACATATGGATGAATGAGCAGGTCAATCGCTGATTGGTCGCGCACGGCAATCTGTCTGTCCTTGACTGCCAACGCCAATCTGTTCTTGGTCGCCCACATCAATCTGTCCTTGACTGCCCCCGGCAATTGATTCTTCGAGGCTCGACTCTTCGCTCGCCAGTCTCAGAATCAAATGGCCGATGGGCTGTGAATGGATTAATTGAGTGTCTGATGTGGTGGTTCTCTTATGA
>CAYMAX010000076.1:0-6027 GCA_964388595.1 uncultured Muribaculaceae bacterium | reverse complement strand
ATGGAGGCGATTGCTTTTTAGGGGAGAGACAAATCCAATCAAAACTGCCGCTAAGGGGCTGCGAACCTGATGTCTCGAGAAAAATTTCGAGAGCATGTCTCTTTAATTCTTCACAAAGGATGCCCAATGGGTATCGCAGTGGTTCCCCTCCTGTGATGACAATGGAACGTGCAGGATAGGACAATGTATCAGCAACTATCTTTTCTACCGGTACAGGGGGAAAGAGTGCAGGATTCCAAGTCTCTTTGGCATCGCACCACTTGCACCCTACATCACAACCTCCGAGCCTTATAAAGAAAGCAGCTTTCCCAGTATTATACCCCTCACCCTGGATAGTGTAAAAACTCTCCACGAGAGGCAGCAGCCTGCCATCTTCGAGCTCCGGAAATCGTTGAGAGGTAGTCATAATAGTGTATTATAGTTCTGAAAATTGTGCAACAAGGGAAGATATGACAGTATCTGCATTGTCCCCTACTGCACCGAAATAAAATTTAATTTTTGGTTCGGTACCTGAAGGACGTACAGAGACTACAGAACCATTTTCACTGAAGAAACGAACAACGTTGGACTTGGGAAGTCCTGTCTTTTCAGGTTCATTGTAGTCTATCACTTTGGTCACTTTGGAAGAGCCTAAAGTCTGCGGTGGATGGACTCTGTATTCAGTCATCATCTTTTTAATCTGCTGTACTCCGTCCATTCCTTTCTTGGTCACGGAGACAAGTTTCTCGCGATAGAGGCCGAATTCTTTATATATCTGCTGCAGCAATTGATATAATGTAATACCCTTATCGGCCACCCATGCAGCACATTCAGCTATCATGGCACAAGCTATCACAGCGTCTTTGTCGCGGACAAATTCTCCGACATTAAATCCGAAGCTCTCTTCACCTCCGCAGATAAAAGTCTCTTTCCCTTCATGATGTCTCACCACTTCTGCTATGTATTTAAATCCTGTCAGCACATCGTATATTTTGACATCAAATTTGTGTGCAATGGCTGCAATCAATTCTGTAGTGACGATAGTCTTGACTATATATGTCTTATCATTGATTTTACCGAGTTCCTGCCACCTTGTCAGAATGTAGTAAGTGAGAATGGATGCTGTCTGATTGCCGTTGAGAAGTACCAATTCACCTCTGTCGTCGCGAATGGCAATACCCATCCTGTCTGCATCCGGGTCGGTAGCCATCACCAAATCGGCACCCTCCCTGGCTGCAAGCTCCAAAGCCAATTTCATGGCAGAGGGTTCTTCCGGGTTGGGAGACACCACCGTAGGGAAATCTCCGTCGCTGAGGTCCTGCTCCGGTACTGATATAAGACCGGTAAATCCCATCTGTTTGAGGGCCCTTGGGACTAAGCGCACACCGCATCCATGAAGAGGAGTATAAACCATTTTCATCCCCTCGTGATGTTTCACTGCTTGGGGAGAAAGGGTAAGAGAGAGGATGCTGTCAAGATATTTTTTATCTATATTTTCTCCGATTATCGAAATATTGTAGGGAGAACCGTCTCCGAAATGGACTTGGGAAGGGCTATTTATTTTATTTACTTCGTTGATAATATTGACATCGTGCGGGGCGGTGATTTGCGCACCATCTTCCCAATATGCCTTGTAGCCATTGTATTCCTTGGGATTGTGAGAGGCGGTAATCATCACTCCTGCCTGACAGCGAAGCTCTCTGATGGCAAAGCTCAATTCTGGAGTGGGACGGATATTATCGAAGAGATAAACGTGTATCTCGTTGGCAGCAAAGACTTCGGAAGTGACTTTGGCAAATTCTCTGCTATTGTGTCGCGAATCAAATGAGACAGCCACCTTTAGTTCTTCGCCAGGGAAAGTCTTTATCAAATAATTGGCAAATCCCTGAGTAGCCATACCGACAGTATATTTATTCATCCTGTTGGTACCGGCACCCATAATGCCGCGCAACCCCCCTGTGCCGAACTCCAATGTGCGATAAAAGGCATCTTCAAGTTCTTTCTGGTCACCATGAAGCATGGCATTAACCTTCATTCTGGTCTCCATGTCATATTCAGGTCCAGTCCAGCTCATTGCTGTCTGTTTGAAATCACTTCCCATATTAGTGTTTTTATAACTACAAATTTAATTATCTTTGAAGAAGAATGGACAAAAAGCACATAAATTTTATCATAGAGCACGAAAATGACGACACGTCAATTTTAAGGCTGTCATCAACCAAATATCCCGACATAAATATTGCTCTCGCTGCATCTGCCATAGATGCCCGTAAGAAACTAAAAAGCAAAATACCGCTTTGGTATTCTATGCCAGAATTAGAATATCCATCTAATACTCTTCCGGTGCAGCAGTGCAGTTCACAGGTGACTGCGCTATATAAGTCGGAAATCATTCCGCATGGATTAATTGTAGCCGACCTGACGGGAGGTCTCGGAGTAGATACCTTTTTTCTGGCCAAAGTCTCTGCTCATGTAGATTATTATGAGCGTGATGCAGAATATTGTCGCATAGCAGAGCACAATTTTAGTGCTATTTCATCGGGTAACATTTCTGTTTTTAATCAAAACATAAATAGTTCACTTATTGATAATATGGCGATTAATAAATATTCTTTAATATATATTGACCCTGCCAGAAGAGCTCTTAATGGTGCAAAAATCGCAGATTTATCTCAGTGCGAACCCGATGTAACAATTCTTCAAAACCACATTTTTAAGGTAACAAATAAGTTACTTATTAAAATATCCCCCATGTCAGATATCTCTGCGGCCATTTCTTCCATTTTATATGTCAAAGAGATTCATGTAGTCGCTGTCGAGAACGAATGTCGTGAAGTGCTACTGCTTTGCGAGAAGGGATATGAAGGAGAGCCCATGATCAAGACAGTCAATTTCACAAGTGGCGATATCAATCACAGAGAGCTTTTCGACTTCTATATTTCATCTGAGAAACGATGTGCCTCTGATTATTTTCACTACAAAAGAGACAATGGCCGTAATGAGACCAATGGCAACGATGAGAATGATGTCACCGCCTCTTCCCCCCTTTTCCTTTATGAGCCCAATAAGGCCATTCTCAAGTCAGGTGCTTTTAAATCTGTGGGAGAATCATTTGGATTGAAGAAAATATCAGCCGACTCTCATCTTTATGTATCTCGGAATATTGTGAAAGGATTCCCCGGAAAAGTCTATAAGATAGAGCGTATCGAAGATTTTAACCATCAGCTTATTCGCTCGTTCAGTCTCAAATATCCACAAGGGGTACTTAAATCGGTAAATTTCCCGATACGTACAGAGGAGTTGCGCAAACGTCTGAAGATAGAGGAAGGAGATGATGCCTACTTCTTTGCTACCAGATGGGCAGATGGCAGCAAAGTAATAATCGTCACTCGAAAAATTTCTTGTTGAAATTGACGAAATAAACTTGTGAGGTGGAGCGGGTGATGGCTGTGTAGAGCCATTTGAGGTCATCAAGAGTGATATCGTCACGCCAGAATGCATTGTCTATAAAGACTGATGACCATTGGCCTCCCTGAGATTTGTGGCAGGTGATGGCAGTAGCATATTTTATTTGAAGTGCATTATAGTAAGGGTCCTCTCTCACTGCAGCGTTGCGTTTGCGCTTCTGATGGATATTATCGTAGTCTGAAAACACCCCTTCGTAGAGAGTTTTTTGCTGTTCTGAGGATAAAGAGGCCGATTCACTGTCGAGGGTGTCAAGAATCACTTTGGCTTCAATTTCAATATTGTTGTAGTCAGGAAAAGAGAGAACAGCTTGGGCAAAGTGAAGCCCGTAGCGTTCCTCATATTTACCGATTTTAATCAATTCCGCGACATCTCCATTGGCTATGAAATCCAATTCTTTGACATCCTCCACAAAATGGTAACAGTTTTTAACTACCATGAGTTTATCGGTCCTAGTAAGTTTTTCTTCACGATAGAGTATTGTGGAGCGTATTCCTGCGTTGTATCGATTGGCTCTTTTGTTGGACCTGCACAGCACGACAGTCTCATCGAGGCCATATTTGTCGATAGAATTGCTCAGAGCCTCCAAGAGTTCACCGCCTGATATACTATGTACGTCTTTAAATCCTTTGACTGTAAGATGTGGAAAAGAGGATATGGACTGATTCTCGATAGCATGTCTGATGATGGTTGCATTGAAGAGTATACCTGACTCCTTAGTCTGTCTTACCACTTCAAAGAGATCATGGTGCAGTAATGGTCCATATTTCGAGAGATAATCAATATCCAAAGCAGGGCTTTTTTCTAATCCGATAGGAGGCAATTGGGCATCGTCCCCTACTAAAATGAGTTTATTGCCTCTCCCCTCTTTGACATATTGAACCAGGTCATCAAGCACATCACCCGAACCAAATATTGAAGAAGATGCCTCGACGGAAATAAGAGAAGATTCATCTACTATATATACAGTCTCAACATCTTTATTGTGATCAAGGGTAAATATGCCCATCCCGGCATCCATGGATTTTTGCCTGTATATTTGTTTATGAATGGTGTGTGAAGACTCTCCTGTATAATTGGCAAGCACTTTTGCCGATCTTCCGGTAGGAGCCAATAACCTGTATTTCATATTAAAGCCCTTCATTGCCTTGACAAATGCCGCTATGGCTGAGGTCTTTCCTGTTCCGGCGTATCCGTTTATCACGAGGATGTTATCACCGGGATTATTTAAAATAAAGTTGGATAGAGTATTGAATAGTTGGCTTTGGCTCTCTGTGGGAGTGTGATCGAAATACTTTAATATTTTGTCGCGAAAAAAGAGATCGACCCCCATCTTAATTCTTTTTGAAGATAGAGAATACAAGGAAGAATGCATAAATCTCAAGACGTCCGATAAGCATTTCAAGCGTTAAAACTACTTTCGCAAAACCATTGAAATGGGCATAATTATCCATAGATCCGCAAGATCCAAATCCAGGTCCCACATTGCCCATGGAAGTCAGACATGAAGAGAATGAATCCATAAAATCTGCTCCTGTAAGGGAAACCAGTAATGAACCTACTATGACAATAAGAATGTAAAAGCAAATAAAAAGAGTAGTAGAATATGAGACATTCTGGTCTATGGTATGATTCCAGATCTTAGTGGGAATAACGGCATTGGGATGAAGCTGCTTTTTAATCTGAGTATGTGCAGATTGGAAAAAAATCCACATTCTGTCGGCTTTGATACCTCCTGAAGTAGAACCGCTGCATGCTCCTTGGGCAGTTAAGAACAGGATGCATATTATAGAGAAGGCAGGCCATGTGGTGGAATCTGCAGTGGCCAAGCCGGTTGAAGTCGAGACACTTATCACCTGAAAAAACGATTGGCGGAAAGCCATACCCCAAGTATTAACCTGATCTGCCACTTTTATGTCTATTCCTACAGCAAGTGACAAAATGACCAGACATGCAAGATAGTAACGAATAATGGGGGAGCGGAATATCTTGAAGGAATGTTCTGTAAATGAAGAGTATATCATCCCAAAATGAAGTCCGGAAGCTATCATGAAAAACATGGACACAAGTTCAATGGGGAAAGAATGAAAAGCAAGTATAGACTCATTTCTAGTACTGAATCCACCTGTGGCTACTATGGCAAAGGCATGGTTGATAGCGTCAAATGACCCCATTCCCGCTATCATTAAAAATATAAACGTGAGAAGAGTAATGACGATATATACCGTTCCAATGATTCTAACGGTGACTTTGGTCTGAAATTTATAATTCTGCTTTGATAGAGACGATATTTCCAGCTTTGACATCTTCAATCTGAATGTGCTTACTGATGGAAGCACCATAAGCATAAAAATCACTACGCCGATACCGCCTATAAAGTGAGTAGAAGAACGCCAGAAAAGAAGTCCGTGAGGAAGTGACTCCACATCATTCAATATGGTGGCCCCTGTCGTCGTGTATCCTGAGACAGATTCGAACCAGGCATTTGCAAGGGTAAAAGGCCCTCCCCATATCAGATATGGCAACATTCCGAATATACAGGAAAGAATCCATGCAAAAACCGTAATGGAGAAACCGTCTCTC
>CAYMAX010000075.1:0-6130 GCA_964388595.1 uncultured Muribaculaceae bacterium | reverse complement strand
AGCCATATCAGGACTTTTACCAATACCGGTAGCACGGAAAGTATCTTTATCTGAGCGATCGGCTGCTGATGAGAAAGGAACTATTAATTCGACATCACCTTTATTGGCACTAACTTTCTTGGGAGCGCCGCAGGAGGAAGTCATAGCTACAAAAGCTACAGAAAGAGAAAGGAGAACAATGTTTTTGATTTTCATAATATTAATAATTAGTTATTAGAAATTATTATCAGTTAGGGCTTACAAATATAAATAATTTTTCGAAAAGCCTACAACATAATGGAAGTAGAAATGAAATGTGACAAACAAAAATCACACTTCATCAAAAATTACATTTTATCGTTGCTGCCCAATACGCAATTGACTTTGTGGATATAGAGAGCTTTGAGTTTATCGCGGGCGGGACCCAGATATTTACGAGGGTCAAATTCTGCCGGACTTTCCACAAATACTTTTCTGATAGCTGCTGTCATAGCCAAACGTCCGTCACTGTCGATGTTAATCTTACAAACGGCACTCTTGGCAGCCTCGCGAAGCTGATCTTCGGGAATACCGATAGAATCTTTGAGCTTGCCACCATAGTGATTAATCTCAGCAACGATATCCTGTGGAACAGATGATGATCCGTGAAGAACAATCGGGAATCCGGGGATACGTTTCTCAATCTCGTGAAGGATGTCGAGACGAATCTCAGGTTTCTGGCCGGGTTTGAATTTGTATGCACCATGAGAAGTACCTATAGAGATGGCGAGTGAATCGACTCCTGTCTTTTTAACAAAATCTTCAACATCTTCAGGACGGGTGTATGTATGGGCCTCAGCCTTCACATCATCTTCAATACCTGCCAAGACTCCAAGCTCACCTTCTACAGTAACATCATATTTATGAGCATATTCCACTACTTGTTTGGTAAGAGCGACGTTCTCGTCATAGGGTTTGGAAGAACCATCTATCATCACTGAAGAAAATCCATATTCGATACAGGATTTACAAAGTTCGAATGTATCGCCGTGGTCAAGATGAAGCACGATGGGGATAGCGCAGCCGAGTTCTTTGGAATACTCTACACCACCCTGAGCCATATAACGGAGAATGGTCTGATTGGCATACTTTCTGGCGCCGCTTGACACCTGAAGAATAACGGGAGATTTTGTCTCCACACAGGCAGCAATGATAGCCTGCATTTGCTCCATATTGTTGAAATTGAAAGCGGGAATGGCATATCCTCCTTTCACTGCTTTAGCAAACAATTCTCTCGAGTTTACTAATCCTAAATCTTTGTACGAAGTCATAATATTAATTTGTATTATAGTTGTGTTAATAGTATTTCTTGCAAATTTAGTATTTTTGCCGAGACAATCCACAAAAAGTCAAGAATGAAAAAGAAAGTCATAATTTTCTCTGCCCCCTCAGGTTCCGGGAAAAGTACAATAGTCAATCATCTTATTGAAAAATATCCGTTTTTGGAATTTTCCATCTCAGCCACATCCCGTTCTCCGAGGGGTACAGAAGTTCACGGCAAAGAATATTATTTTTATACCTCTGACGAATTTCGCGCTCTCATAGAAAAAGACGCCTTCGTAGAGCACGAGGAAGTCTATGAGGGATTGCACTACGGCACCCTGAAGTCGGAAGTGGAAAGAATATGGAAAAAGGGGCACATCATTCTTTTTGACATCGATGTAAAAGGGGGAGTAAATCTGAAAAAAATCTTCGGAGAAAAAGCCCTTTCAGTCTTTGTAAAGGCGCCATCTGTGGAAGTACTCCGCGAGCGACTCATCAAGAGAGGCACTGACAGCCCCGAAGCCATCAAAGCAAGAGTGAATAAAGCAAAGGATGAACTTACCTTCGAACCTCTCTTTGACTATGTACTGGTCAATGATGACCTTACCAAATCATTTGCAGAGGCGGAACAATTAGTAGAAGATTTCCTTAAAAAATAATTATGGTCTGCGTCCAATATTTCGGTTCATTCAACCCCATCCACTACGGTCACATAGCCATTGCAGAATATGTGGCAGCTATGCCCGAAGTGGACAGCGTACGATTGGTGGTCTCCCCGCACAATCCGATAAAGAAAAAGGATGACCTTGCCGACGCAAAACAGAGGTTCGAAGCGGTCAAAACTTCATTCGACAATCCCAAAATATCAGTATCAGATGTCGAATTTCACCTTCCGGAGCCCCTCTACACCATCAACACCCTGCGATTTATTCAGAAGCAGGAACCTCTCGACACTCACATCCTGTTGATAGGTGCCGACAACCTTGCCATCATAGAAAAATGGCACTCCTGGTCCTCATTATTGAATGAATTCTCCATCTGGGTCTATCCGCGCCCCGGCTTTCCTGAAGCAGCAGCACTGTGTAGACATTATAGTGAGATGGAATCTGTGCGAAAAATCAAATTTTTGGCAGAAGCCCCTCAATACGACATCTCCTCTACAATGATTCGAGGGGAGTCGGTGCCACAACATTGATCTCAGTTTTCTTCGTAGGATGAATAAAACTGATACTGCGAGCGTGCAATGATATACCTCCGTCTTTATTGGAACGCCTTGCCCCGTATTTGAGGTCCCCTTTTATGGGACAACCTACAGCAGAAAGCTGGCAGCGAATCTGATGATGACGCCCAGTAAGAAGTTCCACCTCCACCAGAAAATACCTTTCAGTAGCTTTCAACAATTTGTATTTCAAAACTGCCTTCTTGGCATCTGGCACCGGTCTGTCATATGCATAAGATTTATTCTGCTTCTCATTGCGCAGAAGGTAATGGGTAAGCTCTCCCTGCTCAGGAGTGGGACACTTCTCTACCAATGCCCAATACATCTTGTGGATATCTCCACTCTGAAACATAGCATTGAGACGCTCCAGAGATTTGGAAGTCTTTGCAAATAGAGCAATACCGCTGACGGGTCTGTCTATCCTGTGAGGCACTCCCACGAAAACTCTTCCCGGCTTGTCATCCCTCTGAGAGATGAAAGACTTAAGTGTCTCAGAAAGAGGTTCGTCTCCCGTTTTATCGCCCTGCACTATCTCCCCTGCCCTTTTGTTGATGATCAGAATATGATTGTCCTCATAAAGAATGCGGTCGGCTATATCTTGAAATTCCTCTTCACTAAGTAGCCGATAGCCCTCGAAATGCTCTTTTAATTTCTGCATTGTAGTCTCGGATTTAGTACTGTTCCTGGTCAGAAGGGAAATCTTTGTTCTTCACATCTGACACATACTGACGAAATGCCTTCAGATATTCATCGTGAAGATTGGCATATCTGCGGAGAAAACGGGGTGAAAATTCAGTAGTCAGCCCGAGCATATCGTGCATCACAAGCACTTGACCATCGACATATTTACCTGCACCGATACCTATTACGGGGATTTTGAGAGTTTCTGCAACTTTTTTACCGAGCAGAGCCGGTATTTTTTCAAGAACGATGGAGAAACATCCTGCCTTCTCGAGAGCGATGGCGTCATCGAGCAGTCTTTCTGCCTCCTCTTCATCCTTTGCCCTCACAGCATAGGTACCGAATTTATGAATAGACTGAGGAGTAAGCCCCAGATGCCCCATCACAGGAATACCAGCAGACAATATCCTCTCCACAGACTCCAGCACCTCTGCACCCCCTTCCACCTTTACCGCATCAGCTTCAGACTCCTTCATTATCCTGATGGCATTGCTGACGGCAGACTTTGAATTGCCCTGATATGAACCAAAAGGCATATCTACCACCACAAGCGGATTTTTGACAGCTCTCATAACGCTTTGAGCGTGATAAATCATCTGTTCAATAGTAATCGGAAGAGTAGTCTCGTGACCTGCCATAACATTAGCAGCAGAATCTCCCACGAGTATCATATCTATTCCTGCCTGATTGACTATCATCGCGGATGTATAATCGTATGCGGTAATCATGGCTATCTTCTCGCCAGATTGCTTCATTTCCAACAACTTGAGAGTGGTCATCACCCTCGCTTTTCCTTCCATTGACATATTTCAAATCTTAAAATAATACGCAAAGGAATAGAATATTTATCATAAATACAATATGACAGGTTGTCAGTTTTTTTCTTTGGCACAATCTTCGATGTTACCTTCGGCGTTCATCAAATTGTAAACAAATTAAAAAATTATATTATGGGAAAAATTATTGGTATAGACCTCGGAACAACGAACTCCTGCGTAGCAGTGATGGAAGGTAATGAACCCGCTGTTATTATCAACAGTGAGGGTAAAAGAACTACTCCTTCCGTAGTAGCATTTACGGATAACGGCGAAAGAAAGATAGGCGACCCTGCCAAAAGACAGGCCATCACCAATCCTTTGAAAACTATCTTCTCCATAAAGAGATTTATGGGAGAACCCTTTGACAGAGTACAGACAGAAATCAAGCGTGTCCCCTACAAAGTAACTAAAGGTGACAACGGCACTGCACGTATCGACATTGACGGCAGACTCTATTCTCCTCAGGAGATTTCAGCCATGATACTTCAGAAGATGAAAAAGACTGCTGAAGACTATCTCGGCCAAGAAGTCACCGAAGCTGTCATCACAGTCCCCGCATACTTCAGCGACTCTCAACGTCAGGCCACCAAAGAGGCCGGCGAGATAGCAGGTTTGAAAGTAAAACGTATCATCAACGAACCTACCGCAGCTGCATTGGCTTATGGTATGGATAAGAAAAATAAAGATATGAAAGTCGCAGTTTACGACCTCGGTGGCGGTACATTCGATATCTCTATCCTGGAAATCGGCGACGGCGTATTTGAAGTCAAATCAACCAACGGCGATACACACCTCGGTGGTGATGACTTCGACCACAGAATCATCGACTGGCTTGCTGACGAATTCAAATCAGAAAACAACGGCATAGACCTTCGTAAAGACCCTATGGCACTTCAGAGACTTAAAGAAGCTGCAGAGAAAGCCAAAATCGAACTTTCATCCCAGACATCATCTGAGATCAACCTGCCTTACATCATGCCTGTAGACGGTGTTCCAAAACACCTTGTAAAGACATTGACCCGTGCCAAATTCGAACAACTTTGCGACGACTTGATTCAGAAAACCATGGAACCCTGTCGTAAAGCCTTAGCCGATGCCGGAATGAAAGCATCCGACATCAACGAAGTACTCCTGGTCGGCGGTTCCACACGTATCCCTGCCATCCAGCAAATCGTAGAGAAATTCTTCGGCAAGACTCCTAACAAAGGCGTCAACCCCGACGAAGTAGTCGCAGTAGGTGCTGCCATCCAGGGTGGTGTCCTCACAGGAGACGTAAAAGACGTACTTCTCCTCGACGTCACTCCACTTTCACTTGGCATCGAAACCCTTGGCGGTGTAATGACCAAACTCATCGAATCCAACACCACCATCCCTACCCGCAAATCAGAAGTCTTCTCCACAGCATCTGACAACCAGCCTTCAGTAGAGATACACGTACTTCAGGGCGAACGCTCCATGGCTCGCGACAACAAAACCATAGGCACATTCCACCTCGACGGCATCACCCCCGCCCCTCGTGGCATACCTCAGATAGAAGTCACATTCGACATAGACGCCAACGGCATACTTAACGTATCTGCCAAAGACAAAGCCACCGGCAAAGAGCAAAAGATTCGTATCGAAGCCTCCTCCGGACTCAGCGAAGCCGAAATCAAGAAAATGCGTGACGAAGCCAAAGCCAACGAAAATGCCGATAAAGCCGAAAAAGAGAAAATCGACAAAATCAACGGCGCAGACGCCATGATATTCCAGAGCGAAAAGAACCTCAAAGAATATGGCGACAAGATACCATCTGATAAAAAAGGTGCCATCGAAAATGCCCTCGGTCAACTCAAAGAAGCTCACAAGAGCGCAGACCTCAACGCCATAGACCGCGCCACCGAAGCCCTCAACAACGCTTGGCACGCAGCCTCCGAAGACATGGCCAAAGCCGCCCAGGCACAAGGCGGTGCTAACCCCGGAGCCGGCGCAGGCGCAGGCTTCAACCCCGGTGCCGGCCAGCAAGGCCACACCTCAGATGCCGGCCAGTCATCATCATCCAAGAAAGATGACAAAGACGGCGAAGTCACCGATGTAGATTTTGAGGAGGTAAAGTAAAAGCCAAAAACAAGGATTAATATTCATATTCAAA
>CAYMAX010000074.1:0-6174 GCA_964388595.1 uncultured Muribaculaceae bacterium | reverse complement strand
CTAAAAAGCAATCGCCTCCACTTCCACAGATATACCCGCTGGCTTCCGAATTGAAAGTGATTATTTATTCTCCTGAAGACCTTTTATGGGCTGAGGAGAATCGCTCCAAAGTGGGTCCGGATACTCTTCTGTATCTTCAACCGGAGTGGAGCAGGCGAGAGACGATGATGCCGATGATTATTGACTATGTCAAGCAGCACCCACAGTGGCGTATTTCGCTTCAGACACACAAATACATGAGAATCCCATAATTAACATATAAAACATTTTATTTAAGTACATTATGAATATCAAATCTATTATTTTAGTAGCAACAGCCATCTGTCTGCTCGCTCCCAATTCCTTCGCACAACCCAAAAAGAAAGGGAAAGAAAAAGAACCGGAAGGATATAAGTTCGAGAAAGTCATCGACCTGCCTATCACTTCGATTAAGAACCAAAGCAGTTCAGGTACTTGCTGGGTATTCTCTGCTCTATCATACTTCGAATCGGAGATTATCAAGGCGGGATATAAGGATAGCATAGACCTGTCTGAGATGTTTGTCGTTCACCATGCCTATTATGACAAGGCCATCAAATATGTAAGACTTCACGGCTCACTCGGCTTCGGTGGCGGAAGCTCATTCGGCAATGCTCTCGAGGTGATGAAAGATTACGGCATTGTCCCCAATTCTGTAATGCCGGGTCTCAACTATGGCACTGACAGCCATCGCCATGGCGAACTTGACGCTTTGGCTCAAGCCTATGTCGATGTTATTATCAAAAACCACAACAGAAAACTTTCGACTGCATGGCAGAAAGGTTTCAATGGCATTCTTGATGCATATCTAGGCGCTGTCCCAGAAACATTTGAGTACGATGGTAAAGAATTCACCCCGAAGACATACATGGAATCACTCGGTATCAACCTGGATGATTATGTTGACATTACTTCATTCACACATCATCCTTTCTATCAGCCGATGGTGATAGAAGTTCCCGACAACTGGCAGAGTGAGACTGCATACAATGTCCCTCTCGATGACCTCGTAGCCATCATGAATAACGCTCTTGAGAATGGTTATACAGTAGCTTGGGCATCTGATGTCAGCGAAGAAGGCTTTACCCGTGATGGTCTTGGCATAGTTCCCGATATGGACAAACTTGGCAAGAAGATGGAAGCAGGAAGTGACCAGGCTCGCTGGATAGGGATGAACCCTCGTGAGAAGACCTCAAAAGCCTTCGAAGAACCATGCGATGAATTGGTTATCACCCAGGAAATGCGTCAGGAAGGATATGATACATATCAGACCACAGATGACCACGGCATGCATATCTTCGGTACTGCCAAAGATCAGAATGGCAAGATTTACTATATGGTGAAAAACTCATGGGGACCTGCAGGCAAATACAAAGGTATCTGGTATGTATCAGAGGCTTTTGTAAGATACAAGACCATGGACATCCTTGTAAATAAGAACGCCATTCCTCAGGAGATAAGAACTAAACTCGGTCTATAACATGAAGAAGTTGTTGTTATTATTCGCCGGGATGACACTCTGCGTGGCATTATCGGCCCAGGAAGTCAAAGAAGACAAAGCTCCCGTTTATAAGTTCACCACAGTCTTGGAAAATGCAGCCACACCTGTAAAAAGTCAGGGTCGCACAGGCACCTGCTGGTGCTTTGCCTCGGTATCATTTCTTGAATCTGAAGCTCTCAAGTCTGGTAAGGGTGAGATTGACCTTTCCGAGATGTTCGTGGTAAGACACAACTACTACGACAGGGTTAAAGATAATTTCCTCAGAAGAGGGAAGGGTAACCTCGGTCAGGGCAGTATCGGACACATGACACTCAATGTAATGGATAAATATGGCCTTGTTCCTCAGGAAGCCTATGAAGGCAACAATACTGATTCCCCTGTTTATGACCATTCAGAGCTCTCCACATATCTTCGCGGGCTTGTGGACGCCGCTCTCAAAATACCTGCTGACAAACGTTCAGATAAGTATTATGACATTCAGGATGCTCTATTTGACACATATATGGGACCACTTCCTTCATCTTTCACTTATCAGGGCAAAGAATACACCCCTGAGAGTTTCAGAGATTACCTCGGCCTGAAAAAGTCAGATTATGTAGAGATTACTTCCTACACTCATCATCCTTTTTACGAGACTTTTCCACTCGAGATAGGTGACAATTGGGACCATGCCTCTATGTACAACCTCCCTCTCGATGAGATGATGGGTGTGATAGACTATGCTCTCAATCACGGCTATACAGTATGCTGGGATGGTGACGTAGATGAACCTGGCTATGTTTTTGCCAATAAGATATCGATTATCCCCGCTGATGTCACTCTGAAACGTGAGCAAGTAGCCCAGACAGATACCCTCATCAAAGAGGCTTCCATATCTCAGGAAGACCGTCAGAAGATGTTCGAGACATTTGCTACCCAGGATGAGCATTTAGAGCACATTACAGGTATCACTCTTGACCAGAATGGTACCAAATATTATCATACGAAGAATTCATGGGGCACCGGCCGCAACGCTGACGGATATCACAATATGTCAGAAAGCTATGTTCGTGCCAAGACCATCTCTGTCCTCGTTAATAAAAACGCACTTTCAAAAGATATTCGCAAGAAACTGAATATCAAATAATACATCTATGAACAAAATCATAAAACAAATACCCAACAGCATTACCAGCCTCAATCTCATTTCGGGAGGTATATCCATAATAATGGCCTTTAAAGGTTGTTTTGTCTATGCATTTGTTTTTATGATTATTGCCTCTGTATTCGATTTCTGTGATGGTCTCGCCGCCAGAGGGTTGAATGCATATTCAGAAATAGGGAAGGAGCTCGACTCGCTTGCCGATGTGGTAAGTTTCGGTCTGGCTCCTTCACTTATTTTATACAACTATATGTGCACTGTCGCCGATGCACACCGCTTTTTTGTCTTCTTTCCGCTGATTCTCGCTGCCTTTTCAGCTTTGAGACTCGCCAAATTCAATCTCGACACCAGGCAGACCACCTCATTCATCGGCCTTCCAACCCCTGCCTGCGGATTGTTGATAGCTTCCTTTATCGCCTTTTGTACCACTCCGAGTGGAGCTTTCCTTCACAGATATATCGATAACAGCTATTGCATTCCCATTCTGTCCTTTCTTCTCTCCCTTCTCCTTGTCAGCGAATGGCCGATGTTCTCTTTGAAGTTCCACTCCTTAAAATGGAAAGACAATGTCATAAGATACATCTTTCTTATCACTCTTGTCCCATTACTTCTGCTTACCATATTTTTGCATATTCACTGGAGCGGATTTGTCCTTATGACCTTCCTACTCTATCTCTTATTCAATCTCGTTAATCTTTTTGTCCGCAAATAACATAGTCTGCGATGTGTCATATTGTCACAGTTTTTCGTATGGCTCATTCTTTGTAAACTATAATGATTATAAATTAGAAAGGAGAGTATATATATGGAAAATAAACAAAATAACAACAAAGAGATTCTCAATCGCTACGCTATTAACCTGAACGACAGGGCTAAAGCCGGTAAATTGGACCCGGTAATAGGACGTGACGAAGAGATACGAAGGGTTCTTCAGATATTAAGCAGAAGGACCAAAAACAACCCTATACTTGTCGGCGAACCCGGTGTGGGTAAGACAGCCATTTCGGAGGGAATCGCACAGCGTATAGTCAATCAGGATGTCCCTGAAAATCTTAAAACCAAACAAATCTTTTCTCTCGACATGGGTGCTCTGGTAGCCGGAGCCAAATATCAGGGAGAATTTGAAGAGAGGCTCAAAGGAGTAGTAAACGCAGTCATCGAAAGCGAAGGGGAAATCATACTTTTCATTGATGAAATTCACACCTTGGTGGGTGCAGGACGTACTTCAGGAGCAATGGACGCAGCAAATATCCTTAAACCGGCACTGGCTCGAGGAGAATTGCGTGCCATAGGTTCTACTACTCTAGATGAATATAGAAAATACTTCGAAGAAGATAAGGCCCTTGAACGTCGTTTCCAGATGGTAATGGTAGATGAGCCATCACCTGCAGAGTCTATTTCCATCCTCAGAGGATTGAAAGAAAAATATGAAAACCATCACAAGGTGCGTATTGATGACGATGCCATCATAGCAGCCGTAGAATTGTCTCACAGATATATCACCAACCGTTTTCTCCCCGACAAGGCTATCGACCTTATCGACGAAGGGGCTTCTAAACTTCGTCTTGAGATGAATTCTGTCCCTGACCCCATCGACGAGCTCAATCGTAAGATACGCCAGCTCGAGATAGAACGTGAAGCCATCAAGCACGAAGGCAAGTCCCCGAAGCTCGATGAGATACTTCAGTCACTAAAAGAATCGAATGCCGAACTTGATGTGCTCAACAAGAAGTGGAAGGAAGAGAAGGAGTTACTCTCCTCGATTCAGCAGAAACGTTCTGACATTGAACAATATAAATACGAAGCCAATGACGCCGAAAGACATGGTGATTATGGCAAAGTGGCAGAGCTCAGATATGGCAAAATTGCCAATACACAGAAAGAGATTGATGCCCTTATGAAGCAGAAAGCTGCCAATCCCGACCCACTTATCAATGAATCGGTTGAAGCAGAAGATATAGCAGAGATTGTCTCCAAATGGACAGGAATACCCGTTTCCAGGATGCTGCAGAGCGAGAGAGAGAAACTCCTGAATATGGAAGATATGCTGCACAAAAGGGTAGTAGGCCAAAATGAGGCTGTACAGGCCGTAGCCAACGCAGTGAGAAGGAGCAGGGCAGGGCTTCAAAATGAGAAGAGACCTATCGGTTCATTTATGTTCCTCGGGACCACCGGTGTGGGTAAAACAGAGCTTGCCAAAGCACTTGCCGAAGCGATGTTCAATGATGAAAACATGATGACCCGTATAGATATGAGTGAATATCAGGAGCCCCATTCCATATCGCGACTTGTAGGTGCGCCTCCGGGATATGTAGGTTATGATGAAGGCGGACAACTCACTGAGGCAGTTCGCCGCAAACCTTACTCCGTCATTCTTCTTGATGAGATAGAAAAGGCCCATCCCGATGTATTCAATATCTTGCTGCAAGTATTGGATGATGGCCGTCTTACCGACAACAAAGGCAGAACAGTCGATTTCAAAAATACTATTCTGATTATGACTTCCAATGTCGGCTCTGATGTCATCCAGGAATATATGCAGAAGATTACTGACGCCAATCACGATGAGATGATGGAAGAGTGCAGGAGAGCGGTAATGGAGATACTCAAACGTACCATGCGTCCCGAATTTATCAACAGGATAGACGAGATAATAATGTTTGAGCCTCTGACACAGAAAGACATATTGGGCATTTTGAACATGCAGCTCGATGACCTTCGCAACAAGATGTCAGAAAAAGGAATTACCATCACTTTCACTCCGGCATTTATCAAGTATATGTCTGAAAAGGGATATGACCCTGCATACGGAGCACGTCCCATAAAGCGAATCATTCAACGGGAACTTGTCAACATGCTTGCCACAGTTCTTCTTTCAGGTAAGATTTCCAAAGACAAACCTGTCAAGATAGATGCCAATGAGCAAGGGATAGTGATTAAATAATTGGATATTGATTTAATGACAGCCATATTATGAAGATTCTTAAGACTTTATCGCTCGCGCTCGTGACTTCGACACTTCTTGCCTGCTCCCTTCAAACCACTTTTGCTCAGAACGAAGTCATCACTCCGAAGAGACCCGATAAGAATCTTCTCATAGGGAAATGGGATTACGATCACGATACTTCCTTTGTCTATATCGACCGTAAATATACCATCCTCAGACCCCAATACGGACGTACTCAAAAAACTACCTACAATGCTTTCCTTCTCCTCTTTGAAGCAGCCGAGAAGGAGGGCATTTTTTTGAAAATAACCTCCTCGCTTCGCAGCTATTCAGACCAAAAAGTGATTTGGGATGACAAAATGAACCGCAACTCAGAAGAACTCTCCGCAGATAAAGTGCGAAAGACATTGAGATACCTGTCGATGCCTGGCACCAGCAGACATCATTGGGGCACCGAATTCGATTTTATCTCCACCAATCTCGATTACTGGAGGTCTCCCAACGGCAAGAAGGTATATGAATGGCTCAAGAACAATGCCCCCAAATATCATTTCTTCCAGCCATACA
>CAYMAX010000073.1:0-6259 GCA_964388595.1 uncultured Muribaculaceae bacterium | reverse complement strand
TGTAGCTCTTTCAGACGATATCGGTAGTCGGCCGACATCTCATAACGACGTGAGAACTTCCTGGGCATAAGATCGATGGTAATGCCGATGGATGCCGTGTTCATAATCTCAACAGCGGGTGCTAACTTCACTATGTCAAGCTTGTCTTCATCGTAGGTGCAGTACATTTTATCGAGTCTGCCGTCGGCAAAAGTAGAGCGCAGCTCCAAATGCAGATTGACGTGCTCCGAGATGCGAAACATGAAGAGGAAGCCAGCTGTGGCAGAAGGTGATACTTCTAAACTTAGGGTATCTTTAAATGTAGCGGCAGCTCCCACTCCCACGAAAGGGATAAACTTAAATATGCGAGATGCCCTGTAGTGGTTGCCGATGTCGAGTACGTTCCACAGGAAGTCAACTCGTGAGTTGAGATAGAAAAACTTTTCCTGATAAAGATTATTGATGGGTACTGTCTCCATATAAGGCGATAGTACTGTACTCCAACCATAGCCCTGAAGACCTGCAAACTGCACTCTGAATGCCAGTGAGGGGACTATCCACTTACCGAAAGAGAGGTCAACTGCGGGAGCGATGTTGTTTTGATTGATGTAGGTAAAGTCTTCTGTGCCGTAATAAAGTTGGATACCGCCTCCCACGGAGATGAACCAGTTGTCCTGAGGCTTGTTTGAGAAATACCCTATCTCATCGAATTGGGCACTGAGTGACACCGGAAGCAGTACAACTATAGTAAAAAGAATGATTTTTATCTTTTTCATCTTTACCTCTTTATCCCGCAAAATTAACAAATTTTAGTTAAGAGCAAAGAAAACACTATATTTGCGCCATGCAAAAAGGTGCAGGGATACTCGTAAAGACGCTCTATGTGATATATGTCGCAATGGTGCTTTTTTTCTGTTTTGTGAATATTTCGATGCCAGACCTCGACCTTGCCAAATATTTCCTCGGCATCAGATTGGACCGCATCTTCCATTTCATCATGTTTTTCCCCTACCCCTTTATCGCCTGGCTTACCTGTAATTATTCCCGTCATCTGCGTCGTGTCAGCAAATATTCTCTTCTCATCACATTTGTCTCAGGTCTCCTGCTCGCGTTTGGCACAGAACTGTGTCAGGACCTTTTCTTCGCTGCACGCCAGGGTGACCCGCTCGATTGGGCTGCAGATGCGGTAGCGGTCACTCTCGGGACTGTGATAGTAGCCTTCATAGGTCGATGGATGGTCAGCGTAGTTGAGAAAATATTCTCTTCGCATAAGGCTCTTACCCTGCTTCTTACTCTGTTTTTGTTTTTATGTCACAGCCTCTCTGCCTCTGCCCAATCACCTGGTGATGTTCCCTCCACTCGCGAGATACGCAGGGCTGAGCGCAATGAACGACTTTTCGGTGGCGAACCTGTGCATACGGCTGTAAAATTGAGTGCTGCAGTGGCTCTCGGAGTAGTTAATCCCGCAGTTGAATTCAGAGTACACAAATACCTTACAGTCAGTTTGGAAGCTTTCGGATGTTTTTGGCCTACAGGCTTCCCTATCCTCAATGTGCCTGTCACACTCGGTATGGCATTTCTTGAAGGACGGTACTATCCTATTGAAGCCTTTCGTGGCTTTTTCGTCGGTCCCAATGTGGGATATGGCGTTTTCAGAATGAGTAAGAGCATTGTCCCGGGATATGAAGGTCAATACGTCGGTAAATATCAGGTAGGTTCCAATTTTATGGCAGGATTTACCATAGGTTATCAGTTTACTGTAGCCAAGCATTGGGGCATCGAAATCTCTGCCGGCAGAGGTTATCAGACTACAGATTACGAAGGACACGAGGCTTCTGACGGCTCGATGTATATCGGGTGGAATGCCTCCTCTGAGGTGGTGCTTCTTTATAAAGCCGCTGTGAGTGTTGTCTATAAATGGTAATCGCTATGAGGCGCCTTATACTTTTTCTTTCCATCTTTGCACTCCCTTTACTTTCGGAAGCCCAAAATCCCCCCTACTCTGCCTCTTTCAAGCCTATAGCAGATTCTATCACCTCTTATCTCGGTGACAGAGCACAGTTTAGAAGCGGCATTGCATTTGATACACTCCTTTTCGTCACATCTCCCAACAATCATAAGACCCGGAACATAGCGATATATTTCTCACCACGTCTCAGCGAGTATCCCATCAGGGACATCGATGTCAGGGCCATCAACGCCATTGTCAGCGGGATGTTGCCCGAGTATCTATCAAAGTACCCTTTTACTATATTTTCTTCCAATACTTCACTCGAAGATCTATCGTCTCAATATTATTCCATCCGCAAGCCATCTCGCAAGACAAAATCTGTCAAAACTCCCACCCCAGCTCCGTGGGTGCGTAATATTTCACTCCCCTATACAGTCTCAAAGGGATTGCAACAGCGTCATATAGCTCTGTGGCAAAGTCACGGTCTCTATTATGAGCAGTCACTATATCGTTGGGAGTGGCAACGACCCCGCCTCTTTGAGACTGTGGAAGACCTTTACACCCAGAGTTTTGTCATCCCATTTTTGGTACCGATGCTTGAAAATGCAGGTGCCTGTGTGATGTTGCCACGCGAGCGCGATATGCAGGAAAAGGAAGTGATTGTAGATAATAACGGTCCCTATTATCGTGAAGATGTGGAGTGGACGACTGCACCTCTCGCCGGTTTTGCCAATCCCAAAGAGAGTTATCTCTTCGGAGAAAATCCATTTCTTATGGGCGATGCCCGTATGATGGAAATGCCAAAGAAAAGTAAGACAAAGGCTCACGCCATGTGGATGCCCTCTTTTCCCGCCACTGGAAGTTATGCAGTGTATGTCAGCTATAATACTTTGCCACAAAGCACTGCAGATGCACGATATACTGTACGGCATTTGGGTGGAGAGACCTCTTTCTCGGTCAATCAAACTATCGGAGGTGGCACCTGGGTCTATCTCGGTACTTTTGATTTTTCCGAAGGATGGAACAGTCAGGGGGTAATATTGGAATCCAAATCAGGTGCAGTGGTGGTGGCAGATGCTGTCAAATTTGGCGGAGGAATGGGCAATATGGCCCGCAGACCCGGTAATCCTCTTCACTTGACCGGGGACAGCCTCTCTTATTTTAGCAGTGCTCTTTTCTCTCTTTCAGAAGATTCTCTGAAAGTATATGGAGAGACAAGTAGATACCCGCGGTGGACAGAAGGGGCTCGGTATTGGCTCCAATGGGCCGGTTTTGACACTACAGTCTATTCTCCTCATAACGGACTTGATGATTATAAGGACGATTACAAATCTCGTGGTCTGTGGGTAAATGCTCTTAAACACAGTTATAATGTACCTGTCGACCTCTCTCTGGCATTCCATACAGATGCAGGTATCTCTTTGACAGATTCCATAATAGGGACTTTGACTATCTATACCCGCTATTCTGAAGGGAAAGATATGTTTCAGGATGGAAGGCCAAGACTCCTTTCGCGCGAATTGTCTGATATAGTACAGTCGCAGATAGTTTCCGATATTCGTTCTACATACGAACCTGATTGGAATAGACGGGGTCTTGCTGACAGAGCCTATTTCGAATGCAGGCTTCCCGATGTTCCATCCATGCTTCTCGAACTGCTTGCCCATCAAAACTTTGCCGATATGCGCTATGGTCTTGACCCCAAGTTTCGTTTCACTGTCTCCCGTGCCATTTACAAGGGCATTCTGAGGTTTCTGGCATCCACAGGAAAGTACGAGTATGTGGTACAGCCCCTTCCGGTCTCTTCATTTGCAGCAATTCTTTCGTCAAGCGACTCTACCGTCACACTTTCCTGGACTCCTGTGAAAGATTCTCTCGAGAGCACTGCTACTCCCAAATCTTATGTTGTCTACCACAGGGTGATAGACCCATCGGATACTATCGGCGGATTTGACAACGGCACCCCTGTGGCTGACACTCTTATTCGTTTTCGCATAGAGCCCGGAATGCTTCACAGTTTCAAAGTCGTCGCTGTCAATGAAGGGGGGGCGAGCTTCCCGTCAGAAATATTGTCTGTGGGTATGGCCCCACGTCATTCTTTATCTTCCACAGAACATAAAGAGGCCCTGATAGTCAACTGCTTTGACCGTATCTCTGCTCCGGCGTCATTTGCCACTAATGACAGCACTCGTGCCGGCTTTATCGACTTCGTGGATGGTGGAGTACCCTATATCAGTGATTATTCTTATGTCGGCCGTCAATATGCCTTCGAGAGGAAGCTTTCGTGGTCGGATGATGATGCGCCGGGATTTGGTGGCAGCTATGGCAATATGGAGACTACCCGCATGGCAGGCAATACTTTCGATTTCCCTCTCAAGCATGGTATGGCGATGATGAATGCAGGATATGATTTCTCTTCATGCAGTCGTGATGCGGTCACTTTATCCCAAACTGTGAAAATGACTTCTTATTCTGTGGTGGACCTTATCATGGGTAAGCAAGTCACCACTCAGACCGGACGCTGCGGAGCTTCACAACCCTCTTTCGAGGTCTTTCCACTCCCGTTGCAACGCGCCATTTCTGAATATTGTTCATCGGGACGCAATCTTCTCATCTCAGGTGCATACATTGCCACCGATGTGTGGGATGGTATTTATGAAAAAGATTCGTCGCAGGTTCATTCCTGTACAGATTCTCTGACTCGTGATTTTGTCTCCTCCGTGCTGAAATACAAATATTTAAATGGCTTCTCCTCCACCGATGGTTCAGTCAGAGGTGCAGGTGCCACTTATTCTTTTTATACCTCTCCCAATCCTTTTTCTTATTGCGTCGAATCTCCCGACGGTCTTCTTCCGGTAGGAAAGGGAGCTCAGACCATTTTCAGATATTCTGAGAGTAATATATCTGCCGGTGTTGCATATAGAGGCGATTCTTATAAGACCGTTGCTCTCGGCTTTCCATTGGAGACTCTCACTTCTCAGAGACAACTCAATGAGATAGTTCGCGATATCATTCGTTTCTTCGAACGATAGTAGTTTTTTCTGCCATTCTGTCAGCGCACCCCATCTGGTACATCTTTTGTCTGTATCCCCGCAGAAAACAATAAAACAACTATATTATGGCAATAGAAAAAGGTAAAATCGGCGTTACTACAGAAAACATTTTCCCGGTTATTAAGAAATTTCTCTACTCTGACCACGAAATATTTCTCAGAGAGATAGTAGCAAACGCAGTGGATGCTTCTCAGAAGATGAAAGCATTGGCAAGTGCAGGCGAATTCAAATCGGAGCTTGGCGATATGACGATACGGGTCTCAAGCGACCCTCAAAAGAAAACCCTTACGATAGTCGATAGAGGTATCGGCATGACAGAAGAAGAGGTCGATAAATATATCAATCAAATCGCTTTCTCAAGTGCCGGAGAATTTCTGGAAAAATACAAAGACCAGGCAGGAAGTATCATAGGCCATTTCGGACTTGGCTTCTATTCGGCTTTCATGGTTTCCAAGAAGGTAACTATCAATACATTATCATGGAAAGATGGAGCTAAGGCTGTGAAGTGGGAATGTAAAGGTGAGCCCGATTATTCTGTCTCAGAAGGTAAACGCACAGAGAGAGGTACAGAGATTATTCTCCACTTGGATGATGACTCAGCAGAGTTTGCCACCGCTGCCAAAGTCAATGAGCTTCTTACCAAATATTGCAAATTTATGCCTGTCCCCATCGCTTTTGGCAAGAAACAGGAGTGGAAAGATGGTAAATATGTCGATACCGACAAGGATAAAATCATCAATGACAGCACCCCTATCTGGACCAAAAAGCCCACCGACCTTAAAGAGGAAGATTATATGAAGTTCTACAGAGACCTCTATCCCATGCAGGATGAGCCTCTGTTCTATATTCACCTCAATGTGGACTACCCTTTCAATCTGACCGGTGTCCTTTATTTCCCCAAAATCAAAGATAAAATCGAAGTCAATCGCAACAAGATCCAGCTGTACTGCAACCAGGTCTTCGTTACCGATTCTGTAGAAAACATAGTTCCGGACTTTCTGACTCTTCTCCATGGTGTGATAGACTCCCCCGACATTCCTCTGAACGTGTCGAGAAGTTATCTGCAGTCAGATGCCAATGTCAAGAAGATATCTACCTACATCACCAAGAAGGTCGCCGACCGTCTTGAAGATATTTTCAAAAATGACAGAGCCAATTATGAATCTAAATGGGACAATCTGAAGCTCTTCATCGAGTATGGTATGTTGACAGACGAGAAATTCTATGAGAGGGCCGAGAAATTTGCTCTTCTCAAGAACACAGAAGGCAAGTTCTT
>CAYMAX010000072.1:0-6391 GCA_964388595.1 uncultured Muribaculaceae bacterium | reverse complement strand
CTGCAGCATTTTCTTCAGATACAGCGAGGGCAAAGGCAAAAGTCATACCTCTTCGTTGCATAGTAGCCTGATAACTTTTGGCGTGTTGAAAGTATGAATATGCTTTTCTACGCACATTCAGGCCTCCGGGGAGGACTCCTTCATTGTCGAGTCCTCTTTTGATGGACTCCTTCATCACTTTCCACCTTTCGTTGAGATAATCCCAGATATCAGAATCTTCATATTTCTGAACGTATTCCCAGAAAGATGAATTATTGCCCTTACACCAGTTGAGTACTTCACTCATCTTGTTGTGGGGGTAAACATTCTTTTTTTCTTCCCTTTGACCAGAGTCGCTGATGTCTCCGCCACCAATGCTGAAGGTAGTCCACTCTTCGATGACATTACCCTGAGCATCGAGACCTTTGAAGTTCATCCCGTTTGGATGTTGAGGGAGAAAAATCTCCGGCTTCCAGATGAAATTTATGCGCTTATTGCGGTCCACGGACAAGGCTTCTGTGATAGCTACATCCGTCAGGTGGCCTTTGCCTGTAGCGGCAAGGCTTCCGTAGAGGGTTACCTCATAAGAAATGGCCTGAGGGCATCTCTTAAGGAATATCTCTGCAGCATATTTTGGCCCCATAGTATGACTGCTGGAGGGGCCTTTCCCTATTTTGAAAATTTCTTTGATACTTTCCATAATAGGGCAAAGGTAATCAATTATACCATCTGTTCAATATTCCAAACGAATGCTCTGACCCCTACGACAGGATTACGATTATCGAGTTTCTGTACAGTTTGCAGTAGTTCAGTGACCTTGTCATCATCTACTACTGTGATTACGGCTGAATTCATTTCAGGCCAGGTGTGGGTGCCGCGGCGGGGTTCTCCCCCATTAGTGCCGCGTCCCTGTACCTGTTCGAAAAGTGAAAAACCGGAAATATGAAGTTGGTCGAGCAGATATTCCACTCGTTCAGTATTGGCCTGATTGAAAATGATCATTACAGATTTCATTTGTTTTCCTCCTGTTTATTGGGTGAGAGTTGCATAAAAATGAATTGTTTGCGATTGCGTGATTCTTTGTCGCGTTCACCATGGCGTGATATCACACCATAGAGTACAGGCACTACGATAAGAGTGACAAGTGTAGAGACAAGCAGACCGCCGATTACTACTATACCGAGGGGCTGCCACATTTCGGAACCTTCACCTTGACTGATAGCCATAGGCACCATACCAAGGATAGTGGTAAATGCAGTCATCAGTACAGGACGAAGACGTGAGGCACCTGAAAGGGCGATAGCGTCGTTGAGTTCGTAACCTCTATCTCTCATAAGGTTGGTGTAGTCCACAAGCACAATACCATTTTTCACCACTATACCCACCAGCATGACACAGCCCAAAGCACCAATCATATCGAGTGACCGTCCTGTGATCAGAAGTGCTAAAATAACACCAGTCAAGGCAAACGGAACAGACATCATAATGATGGCAGGTTCGGAGAATGATTCAAATTGAGATGCCATTACTACATAGACCAATATAATAATCATGGCAAGAAGCAGTCCCAAATCAGCGAATGTGTCCTGTTGATCTTCATAGTCTCCTGCCAATCTAATAGTAATACCTGATGGTACAGAGACGTCAGACAAGGCTGATTCTATGTTAGTAGCAAGTTCTCCGAGTGATGTGTTATATGGAGTGACACCGAGAGTCACTACACGTTGGCGGCTCTTCCTTTCGATAGTAGGAGGTGCCCAATACTCTTCGATGCTTCCTATCTCTTTGAATTTGACTCTGCTTCCGGTGGCTGTCGGGATGGTCATATCCTGAATGGCACTGATGGAATTTCTGTCATTTTCTTCCAATCGAACGATAATATCGTATTCATCCCCATCTTCTTTGAGATATCCGGCTGACATACCATTGACACGATTTCTCACATAGGTAGAGACAATTGCTGAAGAGAGTCCATGGATAGCGAGTTTCTCTTTGTCAAGAACAAGTTTCAACTCGGGACGGTCTTCATCTCGGCTGATGGTAATATCACGTGCTCCGAGAACTTTCTCCTTGATGAGCTCTTTGAGGTCTGCCGCCAGAGTATTGGTCTGATCGAAATCATATCCATAAATCTCGACATCTACTTTACTGGAAGATCCTCCACCCATACCGCCGGATACATTGCATTGGTAGTCGATAATCTCAGGATAATTATCCATCTCTTTACGAAGAATTTCGGCTATTTCGAAGATGGAACGGTCTCGCTGATATTTCTTATTACATACCACAGTCATAGAGATTTTATTGTTGGTAGTGGTAGAGAATAGAGCAGATACACCGGCATCATCATTGCTTCCTGCTGAAGTTGATATCATTCGTATTTCAGGAATGAGAGCTTCGAAACGTGTTTCAAGTGCACGAGCAGTTTTGAGGGTCTGTTCCAGACGGGTACCGCGTTCCAGTTCGACTTTCACGCTGACACGTCCATTGTCTGACTGCTGCATGAAATCGGTGCCAATCTTACCCATAAACACAGGCACTAGTGATGCTCCGAAAAGTAATAATGTCACTACAAGAGTAGCAAGTTTGTGGCGGAGACAATATTGAAGAGCTCTGGAGTACCATTTATCCACCTTATTGAGAAATCCGACAATGTATTTTTGATACCAATTGTTGCGGACGGGGATATCTTCTATCTGACCTTTATCATTGACTCTGACTTTCTTTGATTTGAGAAGTTTGGAGCACAACATAGGGGTGAGGGAGATAGCCACAATGGTAGATGTGGAGACCACAATGGTCACAATCCATCCCAACTCTTTGAAAAGGATGCCTGCCATACCGGTAAGGGTAGTGAGGGGGATAAATACAGCTGCAACTACAAGAGTGGTAGCGATAACGGAAGTCCAAACCTCATTGGTGGCATAGATAGAAGCCTCTCGGGGACTCGATCCCCTCTCTATATGGGTGGAAATGTTTTCCAATACCACAATCGCATCATCGACCACCATACCTATGGCAATGGTCAGAGAACATAGAGAGATGATGTTGAGAGAACTTCCTACGAAGCGAAGATAGATAAAGGCCATTATCAAGGCAATAGGGATGGTAACACCAATAATCAGAGTAGCTCTCCATTTGCCAAGGAAGAATAAAACGACCAATACTACAAATATAAGAGCATACAAGATCGATTCTTCAAGAGAATCGATGGAGTTTTGAATCTCTTCAGAGGAATCGTATATCACATCTACCTTGACATCTGATGGAAGAGTCTTCTTTATGACCTCCATCTCTTTTCTCACATCCTTGCATATCTGAACGGTATTGGCTCCTGATTGTTTGGTAACTATCAGACGAACACTTTCCATTCCATTGGTTTTCTCGTCAAGTGTCAGGTCTTTGATGGTATCTTTGATGGTAGCTATATCTCTGACAAAGACCTTCTTGCCTGCAGGAGTCGTGGTCACTACGATATTATTGATCTCGTCGCTTTCCTGATACTCACTTCTCACCTGCATCTGATACTGCTCTTTTTCCATCTTTACAGTACCTGAAGAGAGGTTTAAGTTGTTGGCTGAAATAGCATTTCCCACAGCCTCCAAAGTGAGTCCGTAGGCATCGATTTTTTCCTGGTCGATGTTGATATACACATAACGTTCGGGAGAACCTGACAGAGACAAGTTTCCGATACCGTCCACACGGTTGAGTTGCGGGATGACATCATCGTTGAGAAGTTTGTCAAGACCTGCATAACTCTCCTTAGCTGTAATGGCGTATTGAATGATAGGCATTGAACTCGAGCTGAACTTGAAAATGAAAGGGTTGGAACATCCGCTCGGCAGGTTATCCTTAAGCATATCGACATAGGAACGCACATCATTGGTGACTTCATCGAGATTGGTACCCCATTCCATTTCAAGCAGTACCATCGAGAAATTATCTTTGGATGTAGAGGTCATTTTCTTAAGCCCGTCCACTGAATTAAGGCTGTTCTCTATAATCTTGGTAACATTAATTTCCACTTCGCTGGCACTTGCACCAGGGTAGGTAGTCATTACTGTCACATAGGGAGGATCCATCTCGGGGAATTGATCGATAGGTAATTGATTTAGACAGAAGATACCTATGATCATCACGGCAACGAATATCAAAATAGTCGATACCGGTTTATTGATAGCTGTTTTGTAAATACTCATCTTATGTTATTTTATAACATTCAATTTGACACCATCGACAAGTTTGGCCTGACCGACTGTCACAAGTTCATCGCCTTCCTTGATCTCCGGACTGATTATTTCCACTTTGTCATCAAATCTTTGACCGAGCTTCACGAATACTCTTTTGGCCACTCCGTTATCGTTGAGGTAAACGAAGCGTTCGTTGGAGCCGACGAGCTTTTGGACAGACTGATAGGGGACTACGATAGTCTGCACATTATTCATGGGGAGAACGGTGCGGACATACATCCCCGGTCTGAGAATCTCTTTGGCATTTGGAATTTTGAGTTTTACGGAGAAAGTGTGAGAAGCTACATCGATGGTAGGGTAGATGATTTCTATCACTGCAGGGAATACTTTATCGGGGTAGATTTCTGAAAATACATTGACTTTCATGCCTGTTTTGACCTGAGGAAAGAATGACTCAGGAATATTGATGAGAGCTTTGAGAGTCGCTATCTGAGTAAGAACGAGTATCGGCTGACCGCTGTATAGCTCACCATCTTCGTAGTTTTTGGCAGAAATAACTCCACTGTACTGAGCTTTGACAAAAGTGTTTTTTTCGAGAAAATCAAGATTTTCCTTAGTCTGGTCGAAAGAAAGCTTGGTCTGGTCGTATGTCTGCTGGGATATCGCTTCGCTCTCTTTCAGAGCTGTCATACGGTCCATTTCAAGTTTTAGATTGGAAAAAGTGAGTTTGGATGTGTTATATTGCATCTGATCCATTCTCACCAGCATATCTCCTTTGTTGACTTTATCGCCAACTTCCACATAAATATGTTCTATCTTGCCTGTGACAGAGGGGGATATACTCATAGTCTCGTAGCCTGCAAGAGTGGTAGATAATTCCACCTGACGTGAAATATCTGTCTTGACAAGGACTTCGGTTTTTACCTGCTCCTGCCTATCTTCTGTTTGTTTTTTCTCTTGTTTCCCCATGCAGCCGGCCAATGTGAGGGTGGCAAGGGCAAAGATTGTCAAATTTCTAAGGTTCATATCTGTATTAATATTTTGATTATTCGAAATAATTCTTGTTAAGGAGCTTTTCAAGCTCGATTTTGGCATTCACAAATTCGAGTGCTGCAGAGACATAACTACTCTGTGCTGCTATAAGATTTGTGCCTGATGTGGTCACATCGAGGCTGGAAGAGAGTCCGTATTCGTACTTCTTACCAATATTTTCAAATACACTTTGGGAGACCTCTACGTTCTTTTTCTGTGTTTCGTACCTTTCAAAAGCTGATGATAGGTTATATCTCAACTGACGATGCTGAATCATGAGACTCATCTCTGTGTCAGCAAGTTTATTTTGCTGTTTCTCATATTCTATCTTGGCAGCACAATATGAATTATATGTCTTTCCACTGGAGAAGATGGGAACGGTAAGTGTCAGAGAGACTAAGTTGGGAGGTGTCATATTAAACCCTCCATCGGTAAAATTCTTCCTTCCGGAATATTGGTAAGCAGCCGATAATGATGGTCCGTATGCCCATCCTGCGAGTTGCATCTGCTTCTTAGTGAGTTCAGTGCTGCGTTGGACAAGTTGATAAGTGTAATTATTGGAAAGAGAAAATTCATCAACTAACAACCCGAGAGATGACTGAATATCGAGCAATTCATCCATTGTCTGTGTGAGTTTTATCTCTTTATCGAAATTGATATTCAACTGCAGTCTGAGTGAATTATAAATAATCTCAAGAGAGCGTTTGGAACTGCTCAGATTGGTCTCCATAGTCGCTACCTGCACCAATATCTGGTCTGCAGCCACTTTTTCAGATACTCCCACTTCTACCGATTTGAGAGAGAAAGAATAGAGTCTCTTAATGCTTTCAAGATTTTTCTGAAGCAAGTCTATTGTCTCTTCAGTCACGAGTGCAGAAAAGTAGAGCAATTTGACTTGCTCAGCCACTTCCTGTTCAGTTTGTTTTCGGGTAACATCAGACATCTTCATAGAGATAGTGCCAAGCTCTGCAGATATGACCTGAGCACCACTTAGTGCTATTCCAGCACTCACCCCATATTGAATATATGTAGGCATAGATATCTCCATCCCAGCCCCCAAAGACATTTTGTAGCCCATGTAGTTGGCATAGTTGGCAGTGGCGTTGACTTGAGGGAGCATAGTCGCTATACTTTGCCATCTTGATGCTTCTGATTTATACAGGAAAAATCCAATTGTCCTAAAAAATGAT
>CAYMAX010000071.1:0-6477 GCA_964388595.1 uncultured Muribaculaceae bacterium | reverse complement strand
AGTTTCCTTAATTCTCAACATTCTTGCTTTGGCCATAGGAGTAGCTGCTTTGGCATTAGTTTTAGTTTTTAAATTCGCTCCCAAATGTTCTTCCAAAGATACATCTTCAGAAGATGCAGTCGAAGTGGCAGGGAAGGGCGATATCGTGTATGTTCAGATAGATACTCTTGTCAACCAATATGACATGTTCAATGATTTGAAATCAGAGTTGGAAGGCAAGTTCAACTCCATTCAGAACGACCTCAACAAGAAAAGCAGAGCTTTTGAAAATGACGCTAAAGATTTCCAGGAAAAGATTAACAAAGGTCTTCTCACTCGTTCACAGGCAGAAAGTATTCAGAACGACTTAGTGACACGTCAGCAGGAACTTCAAAATTATTCTCAGCAAAAGCAGCTTGAGATGCAGGATGAAGAAAATGTGATGGTCAACAAAGTGATGGATGCCATCAAGACCTATGTCGTCACCTATAACGAATCCCATAAATATTCCCTCATTCTCACTACATCTGCTGCCACCAATGTTGTAATAAAGGGCAGTCCCGCTCTCGACATTACACAGGATGTGCTTGCAGGACTCAACCAAGAATATATCAAGGTGCGAAACACCAAGAAAAAATAGATTTGAAGATTGCGATACTATCCTGCTTTTACCCTTATCGAGGGGGTATATCCCAGTTCAATGCCTCCATCTATAATGAGCTGGGAAAGCATCATACAGTAGCTGCATTTAATTTCAAAAGACAATATCCCGATTTCCTTTTCCCCGGGAAGACACAGAAAGTCACACCTGAGGATAATGCCATTCCTGTAGAGTCAATATCTCTGTTGGACACGGCCAATCCTTTTTCATATATCACTACTGCCCGTAAAATACGCGAATGGGGTCCAGACCTCCTTATCATGAGATATTGGATGTCTTATTTTGCCCCTTCACAGGGATGGGTGGGGCGCCATGTCGGAGATCATTGCAAGGTCATTTCCATTTTGGACAATGTGATCCCTCATGAGCAGCGGTTTTTCGACAAACCTCTCACCAAATATTATCTGAAAAGCAACGATGCCTTCGTGGTGCTTTGTGATGCGGTGAGAGATGACCTTCTGAAGTTTATCCCCGATGCCAGGTACACAGTCACTCCTCATCCCCTTTATTCACATTTCGGGGAGTCCCTTCCCCGTGAAGTGGCCGCCGCCAAAATAGGGGCAGACCCTTCCAAGAAGACACTCCTTTTCTTCGGACTCATAAGGGAGTACAAAGGTCTTGATATCTTGCTTGACGCTTTTTCTCAGCTCGATGATTCATATCAATTGATAATAGCCGGAGAACCCTACGGCCATTTTGAGAAGTATCGCAAGATGATAGACGAAAGTCCTCTCAGAGATAACATTCTCCTTTTCGACAGATACATCCCCGACAGCGAAGTGGCGAGGTTTTTTTGTGCAAGCGATGTGTGTGTCCTTCCCTATCGTTCAGCTACTCAGAGTGGTATCAGCTCAGTGTCGTATCACTTCTCTATTCCACTCATTACCACTGATGTAGGTGGTCTCAGAGAGACGGTGGAAGTACCTGGGACAGGTATTGTTGTGCCGGAAGTCTCTTCTGCTGCCGTACATGAGGCTATTGTGAGATTTTTCGAAGATGCCTCCGTGAAAGATAAATGTATTGAGGCGATAGCACGTGAGAAGGAACGCCTTTCATGGAGCAATTTTTGCAATAAACTATTAGAACTATACAATAAGTTATGAACTCCATTACTTCCACCCAGTTTAATTTCACTCGTCAGACAGCCAAATATGTCGGCAAAGTGAGAGATGTTTACACCATCGATAATCGCTTTATCGTGATGATAGCTACAGACAGGATATCTGCTTTCGATGTGGTGCTGCCTTGTGGTATCCCATATAAAGGACAGGTGCTCAATCAGATAGCCTCGATGTTTCTCGACACTACTTCTGATATTGTCCCCAATTGGAAAATAGCATCACCCGATCCTATGGTCACTGTGGGCTATAAATGTCAGGGACTGCCTGTCGAGATGATTGTCAGAGGCTACCTCACAGGAAGTGCGTGGAGAGCATACAAAAATGGTGTTCGCGAGATATGCGGAGTGAAAATCCCAGATGGTATGAAGGAACATCAGAAGTTTGAGAAGCCTATTATTACCCCCACCACCAAAGCAGAGATAGGCACTCACGATGAAGATATCTCCGCTGAAGAGATTATCTCCAGAGGACTTGTCCCGGCCGAAGATTATAGAACCATAGAGAAATATGCACTTGCCCTTTTTGAAAGGGGCTCCCAGATAGCTGCACAGCGCGGACTTATACTCGTCGATACCAAGTACGAATTCGGCACCAGAGAGGGGAGAATTTACCTTATTGACGAGATTCACACTCCCGATTCTTCCCGCTATTTTTATTCACAGGGCTATCAGGAGAGATTTGAAAAAGGACTTCCCCAGAGACAGCTTTCCAAAGAATTTGTCAGAGAATGGCTTATCGACAATGGCTTTAGCGGCAGGGAGGGAGAGAAAATTCCCATCATGAATCATGAGAGGGTAAATATCATTTCGGAGAGATATATTGAACTTTTCGAACATATCACGGGAAAGAAATTTTTACCTGCCGATTATGGCGATGGTGCCTATGACAGGATTGAAACAAGCATTGAAAACATGTTGTCGCGTATATTATGAGACACTTAAGATATATATCGATTTTCGCTTTTGCACTCATTATCTTCTGCTGTGGAGAGGTCATTTCTGCGCAGACATTTGTCCCTACTCCGGTAGAAATTTCAAAAGATAAAGTCAAAATACAGGGGACAGTGTATTACATGCATACAGTCCTTCAAGGCCAGACCCTCTACTCCATAGGCAAGGTCTACGGAGTCTCTGTGGATGAGATAAAAGCTCGCAATGCCAATATCTCCACTCCGCTACAGGCGGGGGCTATCATTTATATTCCCATACTGCCTCCTTCTTCTTCCGAAGCAGCTCAGCCGAAGCTTCCGGAAGGTATTGTTGCGACCACCGCACGTGATTCGGAGGAATTGGCAGAAGAGAACATTCCCCCTGTCAAGTATAAAAAGTACAAAGTGAAATGGTATGAGACTCTCTATGATGTGGCGGAGCGTTTTAAAGTGAGTGTGGATAATCTGGCAGAGCTCAATTCTATCTCCAAGGATGCTGCTTTGGCCAGAAAACAGGAGTTGCTCATCCCGGATAAGGATTATGACAAGCGCAAACGTACCGACAAGAAAGAAGTGGTGCCTTTCCCTTCCGATAAGGAGGCATCTTCCACTGAGGCCACAGACAACTCATCTTCATCGCTTATGTCGGCGACACACCCTTCGTATCTCTATAGCTATTCATCTCGCTCATATATTATTTCGATAGTCTTACCTTTCAATGTATCCCACTCCACAGAAGAGCCCAATATCAATCAGACCGATTTCTACTCCGGCGCACTGATAGCACTCAATGATTTAAAAAAGGTCAGGGGCTATGAGAGATATCATCTCCAAGTGGTGGACCTGAACAATTATTCATCTGTCCAGCAAATGCTCAGGAGTGGCGTTCTCGATGATAGTGAGCTTATCATAGGCCCCATTGTAGAGAGCGATTTGGCTCCTATATCTCGATATGCACTCGACAAAAGAATACCAATAGTCTCTCCCATGGACACCAGAACTGTCACTTTGGCCGATAACAATCCATTCTTTTTCCTCTTTCCTGTGCTTCCGGAGACTTGTCTCAATCATCAGCTGGATGATATGGCTACCAATATTTATAATGATACCATATCTTTTACTGTCATTTCGGAAGCTGATACAGATGTCAGAAACATCCTCTCACAATTCGAAAGTCGCGGCATCAAAACCAATACCTTCTCATACGGTCTGCTTCAGGGTAGGGGACAGGATACTTTTATGAGATACACACTCGATTCGCTACATCTCAACAAAGTGTATGTAGCTTCTGAAAGTGAGGCGTTTGTATCTGATGTTCTTCGTAATCTTCATCTTCTCAAGAGCGTGTTATATTACAATATGGAAGTTTATGGCGAGCCAAAATGGAAAAACTTTGAAAGTATTGAGCTTGAATATCTTCATCTGATGAAAACTCATCTTTCACTTCCATATTATGTAGATTATGAGAGTCGGGACACCAAACAGTTTGTTCAGACCTATTGGGAAGTGTTCAAGGTCGAGCCTACTCCCTATTCATTTCAGGGATATGACATCATGGTGTACTTCCTCTCTGCTCTCCAAAGATACGGACGCTCATTCCCCGCTTACATCGAAAGTTACAGAGTGAAACTTCTCCAGAGCGACGTCCATTTCGTCCCCATTTCTTCTCAATCGGGATTTGAGAATATCTCCACGAGAGATATCCAATATTTGGATAATTGGGATATTTCCCAGCGCTAAATCAGGCCAAAACGGTCAACTTGGTTTTCTTACAATATTCGAGAGATTGTTTTGTTTTGATTATAATCTGTAAGTCTTTTCCTATTTTTTAATGTTTTATTGAAATAAATTCTTTCTATAAGGAAATGTTACTACATTTGTACCACTAATATAAAATCATAATGCAACACAAAGTTATTGATATAGAAGACGTTGTTATCCGTTTTGCAGGTGATTCGGGAGATGGGATGCAGCTTACCGGCACCCTCTTTGCCGATTCTTCTGCGGTATACGGTAATGAAATCTCTACATTCCCCGATTATCCGGCAGAGATTCGAGCACCACAAGGGACTGTCTCCGGTGTTTCCGGATTTCAGGTGCATATCGGAGCAGTGGAGATTAACACCCCCGGCGATTTTTGCGATGTGTTAGTGGCTATGAACCCCGCTGCCCTCAAGGCCAATGCCAAATGGGCCAAACCCACAGCTACTATCATTATCGATGAAGATGCGTTCGATGAGAAAAACATCGAGAAAGCAGGTTTCAAGACGATGAATCCCCTCGAAGAGCTCAGAATCGAGGACCGCAACATCGTAGTGTCACCCATCACTACTCTCACCAAAGAGAGCTTGAAAGATAGTGGTCTGGACAACAAGGCAATAGTACGCTGCAAGAATATGTTTACTCTCGGCATGTGCTATTTCATGTTCAACCGTGACATGGATTACACTTTCGCATATCTCGACAAGAAATTCAAAAAGAAACCACAGCTCATCGAGACCAATAAGAAAGTTTTGAAAGATGGTTTCAATTACGCCTCCAATATCCATGCTATTCCCAATACTTACACCATTCTTCCTGCCAAACAGGAGAAAGGTCTTTACAGAAATATAAACGGCAACCAGGCAGCTGCCTGGGGCCTTTTGGCAGCTTCTGAAAAGTCTGGAGTTCCACTTTTCTGCGGGTCGTACCCTATCACCCCCGCCACCGCTATTTTGGAAGAGCTTGCCATTCATAAAAATTTGGGAGCCAAGACACTCCAGTGTGAAGACGAGATAGCTGGTATCTGTACCAGTATCGGTGCTGCTTATGCAGGCAATTTTGCTGTTACTACTACTTCCGGTCCCGGTCTTTCTCTCAAATCGGAAGCTATGGGACTTGCTGTCATCACTGAATTGCCCCTTGTGATTATCGATGTTCAGCGTAGTGGCCCTTCCACAGGTATTCCCACCAAGACTGAGCAGACAGACCTCAATCAGGCACTCTATGGACGCAACGGAGAATGTCCCATGATGGTTATGGCTTCTCATTCTCCTTCAGATTGTTTTGAAAAAGCATTCTATGCAGGCAAGTACGCTATGGAACACATGATGCCTGTGATGCTCCTTTCAGAGGGATTCCTCGGCAATGGTTCAGAACCCTGGAAGATTCCTTCCATGAAAGATTTACCTGAGATTCATCCCCCTTTCATCACTAAATGTGAAGGTAAATTCAAACCTTTCGAAAGAGATGCTGAGTCACTTGTAAGACCTTGGGCCATCCCCGGCACCAAAGGCTTGGAGCACAGAGTCGGCGGTCTTGAGAAGAATCCCGAAGGGGTTATCTCTTCAGATCCTGCCAATCACCAGAAGATGGTCGATTTGAGGGCAGCCAAAGTGGCCAAACTTGCAGATTACATCCCCGAGCTCAATGTGATAGGGGAGGAAAAGGGCGATGTCCTTATCGTAGGATGGGGCGGCACATTCGGTCACCTCTACACTGCTGTGAAAGAATTCCACAAACTTGGCAAGAAAGTGTCACTGGCACATTTCGATTATATCAATCCTCTTCCTCGCAATACGGAGAAGGTATTTTCCAATTTCAAGAAAATCATCGTTTGCGAGTTGAACAGCGGACAGTTTGCTGCCTATCTGAGAGATAAGCATCAGCAGTTCCATTACTATCAGTTGAACAAAGTTCAAGGTCAGCCTTTCATCGTAAAAGATGTTGTGGATGCCGTTAACGCTATTTTATAGGAGGAAAAGAAATGAAATATACAGCACAAGATTTTAAAAGCAATCAGGAAGTAA
>CAYMAX010000070.1:0-6662 GCA_964388595.1 uncultured Muribaculaceae bacterium | reverse complement strand
CTCTTTGTCTCCGTGATAGGACCACCCAAGGTTACGGATACGTCCCGATTTTCTTTCACCTTCCAGATATTTCAAAAGTCCATTATCCACGAACCTGCTTTTGAAAGACTGAACGCCACCCATTCCAAGTCCGTGCAATAAATAATAATCTATATAATCTACTTGCAGAGCTTTCAGTGAATTTTGAAACATCTCTTTTCCTTCCTGAAGAGTGGTATGCGAGGGATCGAAATTGGACATCTTAGTAGCAATAGTGTAAGACGTTCTGGGATGCCTGCTCAAAGCTATGCCTGTAGATACTTCAGAGAATCCGTACGCAGGGGCTGTATCGAAATATGTAACACCATGGGCGATAGCATAATCCACCAGTTCATTGATTTTCACTTGGTCCAAATTATTGACCTTTGAATTTCTTCCTCCTTCTTTCTTATCTCCATCTTGTGGAAGAACAGGCCAGCGCATACACCCATAGCCCAAAAGAGAGACTTTCTCACCTGACTTCGGATTGATGCGATATGTCATGGGTCCTGCTATTTTATCATTTTGAGATAAGTCCTCTTCGCCAATCAACCTGCTTACAGCACTTCCATTCTGTGCAAATCCATATATAGAAGCTGTAGAAGTCAAGGCTCCTACCCCTAATACTTGTAAAAACCTTCTGCGGTCAATACCTTTTTTGTTTTCCTGTGACATATTGTGTTTGTTATAGATTATCTGTTATTTGTTAAAATTTATTTCTATTAGACTCTATTTTTCTGATAAAGATTAATTCAAACGAGACAACAATTGGCTCGGAGAGTCGATAATGGTCTCTGCCCCCATTTTTCGAAGAAATAATGTATCTCTAAAGCCCCAACTTACTGCAACGCAGTCAAGAAAAGAATTGTGTGCCGTCTCAAGGTCTACTTCTGAGTCTCCGACATAGAGTGCATCTTTGGAATCCACTCCCAATTTAATAAGCAATTCATTGACAAGATCCGGCGATGGTTTTTTACGAAGCGAAGCCCTCTCTCCGGCGGCAGCATCAAACAGACAGGGAAAATATTTACGACATAGCTCCTGAACAGAGTAATCTGGTTTATTGGATACTACTGCAGTCAATATTTTTTTATTTCTCAGTTCTAAAAGCAGATTACTAATACCCTCGTATGGATGGGTCTTTATGGCGGAATGGTGTTGGTAATATTCAGAGAATATGGCGTAGATATGATTGGTAGTGTCTATATCTGTACCTTGTGGCAATCCTCTCTCGACAAGCAAGCGCGTACCATTGCCCACAAAAGAGCGAACTTCATCGAGAGTGCGGCAGGGGAATCCACCTGATGTCAGAGCAAAATTGAGACTATCCTTCAAATCTTCCAATGTGTCGAGTATGGTCCCGTCCATATCGAAGATTACCAATCTGTACTTCATATCTCCTATATGGCCTAATAACCAAACAATTGTGCAGCTTTCCTCATCTGCTCAATATTGTGAACACCGAAGGGACAGCGAGTCTCACAGGCACCACACTCGATACATTCTGAAGCGTGATGAAGAAGCTGTTTGTAATGTTCAGCAACTGTCGCAGGTATGGAATCATACTCTATGGCAAGATTATAATATTTATTGACAGAAGCGATGTCTATGCCGACAGGACAGGGTGAACAGTGATTGCAATACATACACTGTCCGGCAGATGAGGCATTCATCACACTGGAGAGGATCTCTGAATAATCTTTCTCCTCATCTGTAGCCGTGAGCCATTGGAGGGCTGATTGCAATTCTGAAATATTATCGACTCCCAACATTACTGCATCCACGCCGGGTCGTGAAAGAGCATATTGGATGCATTGAACAGGGGGCATAATCTGTTTGAAAGGAGAGCGGGAAGGATTAAGAAGATTACCTGCTGCGTATGTCTTCATGACATCTATACCGACACCATGGTTCTCGCAATATTTATACAAAGCCTGCCTTACGGGGTCAATCTTCATAACACCATCCTCACCAGCAGGGGTCATATCATAACTTGGATTGAGAGAGAACATGATAACATCTAAAAGACCTGTCTGCACTGCCATTAGGGCCACATTAGGATTATGGCTGCTCATACCGACACAGCGAATCTTACCCTCTTTTTTGAGTTGGTGAGCCCATTGGATGAACTCTCCGTCAAATATTTTGTGAAAATCTTCTTCATTATCGACAATGTGAATCATACCTACATCGAGATGGTCTGTCTGAAGAAGTCTCAACTGCTCTTCAAATCCAGCTTTAGCCTTATCAAGATCGGTAGTACGGAGATAATGACCATCTTCCCATATAGCACCCAGATGGCCTTGAATATTAAATTTTTTGCGATGTCCCTTGAGAGCATTACCTATCTTGGTACGTACTTCAGGATTGGGATCATAGATATCTATAAAATTGATGCCCTGACTTATGGCATAATCGATGACAGCATTGACAGAATCCTGCGAATGTGATGGAAATCCTCCACATCCAAGTGATATTACACTCACCTGTATACCGGTATTGCCAAGTTGGCGATACTGCATATTGTTGTCTGGAGCACACGCTACAAAAAGGAGAGCAAAAGATAGTACTAATAGAAATAGACGTTTCATAGTTATATGATTAATGATTTTAAAGATAATTTCGGGACATATTGAATCCCATCCTTACGGTAATATTTGTGGTCCTCTTCTTCTGTGATAGAGGTAAGTTGGATGTTCTCAGTCCCTTTACCGATGGCCAAAATAAGGACCGGTTCATAAGGAAGGGAAAGGATGGATGTGACTTCCTGCTTATTGAAAGCGCCGATACATATACCGTTAAGTCCGATTTCAACAGCTTTCAAAAGCATACTTTGTGCTGAAATGCCTACATCTACATACACCCACTTACTCTCTTCTACACAGGAGCATATCACGATAAAGGCATTGGGAGCGGTGCCGGGCAGCGGGAGATGAAGTTCCGGAAGCGCCCCTCCAAGTCGGATGGTGGCACATATACGAGCTGCATCTGAAGAAGTGACGATTTTAAAACGGAGTACTTGCTGATTGCGTGCAGAGGGAATCTTTGTATTGACAGAGACGATGGTGTTGAGTTCCTCTTGAGTGACCACATAGGAAGAATCATATCCGCGATAACTTCTGTTTTTGAGCAAAAGTGACTCAAGTGATTGATAATGAAAATATTTAGGATTTACTTTATGAGGTCTGGAAGACCTCGACTCTTCCTCTCTGCGTTCTAAATAGTTATCAGCCATATCATATTTAAAGTCGCAATTTACTGAACTTTTTTATCTTTGCGTGAATATTTTGTGACGCATTCGCATTACCTACTAATTAAGTGATTGTATGAAACACAACCAACCATTGATGATATCTGTTATCATCCTTATTATGGCCTTCCCAATCTCAGGTTGCCATAACACCCCCCAACAAGAAAAAACTACAGTCAATCTCGTTAAGACAGATATTGTCCGAAAAGAGAGCAATGAGATTATTATCTCCTACCCGGGTAAAGTCGTTCCGAGTAAAGATGTAAATCTTTCCTTCAGAGTCGCAGGTCCCATTGCCAAGGTCTATGTCGTAAAAGGAGAATATGTGCTCGAAGGAGATGTCATAGCCGAAATAGACGACAGAGATTACATGCTCCAGCTTCAAGCCACCGAAGCCGAATATCAACAGATTAAAGCTGAGGCAGGTCGAGTGATAGAGCTTTCCAAAAGAAACAGTGCCACTCAAAACGATTATGACAAGGCCTTCTATGGGCTTCAGCAGATATCAGCCAAGTATAGCGCTCATCGTAATGCCCTCGCAGACACCAAGATGAAAGCCCCTTTCAACGGGTATATCCAGGATATCTATTTCGAAGCCAATGAGACTGTAAACGCCGGGATGCCGGTAATATCGATGATAAGTTCAAGTGCACCTGAAGTGGAAATAAACATCCCATCAGGAGATTTTGTCAAAAGAGACCGCTTCTCCAATTATTACTGTACCATCGATATCGCTGAAGGTTCGGTATTCCCCCTCAAATATGTGGATGTCACCAAGAAAGCTAATCTCAATCAACTATATACCGCCCGTTTCATTCTCACTCCGGGGAAAGATTTCACTCCCTCACCCGGAATGAGTGCCACAGTCTATATCAAATATTCGTATCCCAATAACCATCTGGTGTCAATACCACTAAGTGCTATCTTCGAAGACGACTCAAGAAGTTTCGTGTGGGTGGTAAAGAAAGACAATACCATCACTAAAAGAAAAGTAATCCCTATGGAGATAAAAAGAGATGGCACTGCTATCGTTTCTGATGGACTTGAAGATGGTGAATTGGTGGTAAGTGCCGGCATTCACTCTCTGAAAGAAGGAGATACTGTCAAACTTCTCCCTCACAAAAGCAGCACCAACATAGGTAACATTTTATAGGAGGAAGAATTATGAATATTTCCAAATTCGCCCTCGGTAATAAACCACTGATTATCTCTTTTATCCTGGTCCTCATAGTAGGAGGTATCCTCGCATATATGGATATGAGCAAGCTGGAAGATCCGGAGCTCAAGGTTAAAATCGCTGTAGTGGCAGCCGTTTACCCCGGAGCATCTGCTCATCAAGTGGAGCTGGAGGTCACTGAACCTCTTGAGAAAGTTCTTCGTACCCTGCCCGGAGTAGGCAACATCGAATCTACTTCTGCCAACGACATGGCTTTGATAAGAATTGAGCTCGAGACTTTGGTACAGGACGATGACGTGCAGCAGACCTGGGATATCCTCAGAAGAAAAGTTAATGACGCCAGATCATCGCTCCCTCAGGAAGTTACAACTATCGTTATGGATGATTATGGTGATGTGTATGGGATGTTCTACGCCATCACTTCAGATGGTTATGATGAAAAAGAGCTCTCCCAATATGCCGAAGTAATATGCAGAGAAGTGATATCCATCGATGGTATCTCTAAAGCGATAACTTATGGAGAGAGGAAGAAATGCATCAATATCGAGATGGCTCAGGACAAAATGGCCAATCTCGGTGTTCACCCCGGGGAGATACTCCTTACCCTCAATGCCCAGAACAAAACTGTCTACTCCGGTTACTTCGAGAGTGGAGACAAAAGATTGAGGATAGAGGTTGATGATGCATATTCCGGCATTGAAGATATTAGAAATCTTATCCTTCAGGGCCATGAGAAGGACCAGCTCAAGCTCAGAGACGTGGCAGATATCAATTTCGGTGACGAAGAACCTGTACGCAATTCACTTCGCTACGACGGACAGGATGCAGTGGGCCTTCTTATCTCAGCAGAGTCGGGTACAGATATTACCAAACTCGGAGATATTGTAAACGATCGAATCGCACATCTCAAAGGGACCATTATCCCTGTAGGCATAGATTTTCATCAGATATTTTTCCAACCCGACATTGTAAAATCCTCGATGAACACCTTTTTGGTCAACCTGCTCGAATCCATTCTGATAGTAATCTTAATCCTTATGCTCGCTATGGGATTCAAGAGCGGAATCATCATCGCCGGGACATTGGTCGTGATAGTTTTAGGTTCATTTTTCGTTCTGAACATGTTTCACGGCACCCTCCAAAGGGTGTCATTAGGTGCATTCATACTCGCTATGGGAATGTTGGTTGACAATGCCATTGTGATAATCGACGGCATTTTGGTAGATATGAAAAGGGGTGTACCAAAGCCCGAATACCTCACCAATATCGCCCAGAAGACAGCTGTACCCCTACTCGGAGCCACTGTCATTGCCATTCTCGCCTTTTTGCCTTTGATGTTGTCTCCTGATATGGCCGGGACATATGTCAGGGATCTTTTCATCGTCCTGGCTGTATCATTGCTCCTGAGCTGGATATTGGCTCTGACTCTTGTCCCCATTCATGCCAATCTTTCACTCAAACCCAAGCCGCAAAAAGAGGGAGAAGGCGATGTTTTCGATTCAAAACCCTATAAAAAGCTAAGAGGCATCCTTAATTTCGTACTCTCGCACAGATGGGGCACGGTGGCAACTGCTCTAATATTGGTTCTTGCCAGCGTATGGTGCTACCAGTATGTTCCTCAGATGTTCTTCCCCGATATGTCCTACAATCAATTCTACATTGAATACAAACTCCCTGAAGGGACCACTTCCGACAGAGTAAGATCGGACCTGATGGAAGTGGAGAAATATCTTTGCACCAATGACAATGTCAGACATTATACCACCAGCATAGGTGGCACTCCTGGCAGATATTGTCTAGTAAGAGCTATCGCTGACCCTTCCATGAGTTATGGAGAGATTATCGTCGAGTGTAAGGATATCAAACTGATGGTGAAAGAGATGCCGGAACTCCAACAATACCTTATGGAGACCTATCCTGATGCATATATCAGAGTCAAAAAATACAATCTGATGTACCGCAAGTACCCCATTGAAGCAGTATTTTCAGGTCCGGACCCAGGTGTCTTGAGGCAATTATCTGCTCAGGCCACCAAAATTATGGAAGAGAGCGATGCCACATGGCTGGTTACCAACAACTGGGAACCGATGGAGCCAACCCTTCTTGTCAAGTACAACCAGGCGATTGCAAGGTCAGCAGGCATTTCACGTTCTGATGCCGGTATCTCACTGATGGCCGCTGCCGGTGGTATACCATGCGGTACATTTACCGATGGAG
>CAYMAX010000069.1:0-6844 GCA_964388595.1 uncultured Muribaculaceae bacterium | reverse complement strand
AGTTCCTCATACTGGGACAACAGATACGGTCAATAAAATAAAAATCATCTATATAATGAACAATCAAGTAATAGCATCACCCAAGGCTCCGAAAGCAGTCGGACCATATAGCCAGGCCATCAAAGCTGGCAATACTCTCTATGTATCAGGTCAACTTCCCATAGATGTCTCTACGGGAGAATTTGTCAAAGGGGGAGTCAAAGAGCAGTTTGAACAAATCTTCAAAAACATAGGATATATACTTTCAGAGGCAGGATACAACTTCTCGAATGTGGTTAAAACCACCGTGTATCTTACCGATATGGCAGACTTTGCCACTCTCAACGAAGTCTATTCTCATTTTTTCGTAGAGCCTTATCCTGCAAGAGTTGCTTTTGCTGTGAAAGCACTTCCCAAAGGTTCTTTGGCTGAAGCAGATGTGATAGCAGTATTGGCCTGAGTGCCTATACTCCGCAAAGCATAGCCACAGAGCCAAATATTATGGCGAAAGCGGCATTTAGCAATTTTGCCCTCACAAAGGCTATTTTGTTGGATGCTAAAAGTGGAAGGGTGGTATGGCCGTCTTGAGAGATGGAACTCGACAGGAGGACCGAAAAGGGGACCATCCCGCTTGCAAACATTGTGACAAATATCAAATGAGGTCCCGATTCGGGTATCATCCCGATAAGTGCTGCCAGGATGATTATGTAGAAAGTGTTATCTTTTATCCACTGCGAAATATCGACATATTGAAGGCCTGCCTCTATCACTGCCAATGCACCGAAGGTCCAAAGGAATATAGAGAGACAGTGCTTTTTGATGACGTGGTCCCATATATGTTCTCTTATGAAATGGTCTTCTGCAGTGATAGTGAACAGAAGAGTAATCACGCTCAAGCAGGCAAAAACGATATTGAGCCATCTCTCACTGAAGACATTGATGTTTTTGATGTTGTCATGTGCTTCAGCTCCGTGCTCGTGTTCCAGGAAACCGGTAAATATGGCTACAATGAATAATGTGATACCGATGATGAGAATTATTCGCTCCTTGGAAGGGTGCAGCAGATTGCGATAGGAAGAGCCTTTGAATATAGAGGGAAGGGTATGGTGTTCCCTGTCTTCACTATGTACTTCAAACTGTTGGTCACAGGAGACTTGTATCGATTTCTTGTCTTTGAAAAGATAATCTACCAACAGCCCGCAGCCGATACTTAGTACGAAAAGAATGGCGAAGAGAATCAAGGCCTGACGTGGAATCATAGCCAACATTACAAAAGATTCATCTCCTGACGAACATATCATGGTGGCTACCAGTGCTCCAAAACTTATCAGACCATGGGAATAGAGAGAAACTGCTGCAAACCCTCCCATACATCCTGGAATGAGTCCGAGAATAGAACCGAGCAGCACCTGACGCGGCTTCGAACTTTGCAGTCTGGCAAACCATTTTCCCGATGAGAGAACATTGATATATTCTATCATCATCATCATTACTACTACCAAGCCGGTGATTAGCAGGGCATTGCGCAGAACATCAAGAAACAGGTCTAAAATCAGATGGAAATTCATTTCTTTCTATATAGTTTAAGCAGTTCTCCTGCAGCAGCAAATGAATCAAGCCTGCCATCCAGCACTTTCTGTTCGTAGTCAGGAAGCAACTTGCTGATGACTGAATCGTCATAAAACATCTCTTGAAGGGAATTGTTGATACTCTCATTCATCCAATAAAGGGCCTGCTCTCTTCTGCGCTGCTCGTAGTAACCATTCTTTTTCACCAGATCAAAATATTGATTGATGAGATTAAATATCTCCTCAAGTCCTTTCTTCTCTACAGCAGAAGCAGTAACGACCTTAGGTACCCATCCTGACGCGGTGGGAGGGAAAAGATGAAGGGCACTGGCATAGAGAGAACGGGCTACCTCGGCTTTCTGAATGTTGCTGCCGTCTGCTTTGTTTACTGCTATCAGGTCTGACATCTCCATAATGCCGCGTTTAATCCCCTGAAGTTCATCTCCTGCTCCGGATAACATTAACAGGAGGAAGAAATCACTCATGGAGTGGACTGCTGTCTCGGATTGACCTACTCCGACTGTCTCTATGAACACTACATCGTAACCAGCTGTCTCGCATAGAAGAATGGTCTCACGGGTCTTGCGTGCTACTCCTCCGAGAGAACCGGCACTGGGACTTGGCCTGATGAAAGCATTGACGTCACGGCATAGAGTCTCCATACGTGTTTTGTCACCGAGAATGCTCCCCTTACTTTTCTCACTGCTCGGGTCGATGGCAAGTACTGCGAGCTTGTGCCCGAGTGATGTCACCAAGCCGCCGAAAGATTCTATAAAAGTACTTTTTCCCGCCCCAGGTACTCCAGTGATGCCAATTCGCATAGACTTCACAGGATGAGGTGCCGATATGCACTTAAGTATCAAATCGTGAGCAATAGCTCTGTGCTCAGGCAAAGAGCTCTCTATCAATGTGATGGCTCTGCTGAGGATGGTAGTGTTGCCTTGACAGATACCTTCAAAATATTCGTCTGCTGTCAATGGGGAAGGGACTTTGTTCTTACGCAGATAGGGGTTGATAACAGGTGGCTGTTCCACTCCCTCATTTATGACTAATGCGCTTTGGTCATTGTGGTATTCTTCGAAAAAGTCTCCCTGATGTTTCTTCTGTTTCATAATCTATTCGATGGTGCCGGTAATGAATATATTGATAATCGGTCTTGTCGGAGAGTTGGTGATGATAGAAAGGATGTAGAGTTTTTCACCGCTTCCGGTTTTGGAGGGATGAATGGTCGCTGTGATATTACCTCCTGCTCCTCCTTCTGTCAGATGGGGAAAATCGATGCTGACTCCCTCTTCAGAGCAGTCAATTTTAAATATTTCAAGAGTGCTTCTGCCTATATTCTTAAATGGAAAAGAGATAGTAGGAGAGTCATTAGAGGTAATATTCCCAAAACTTAGGGAACTATTGGCAAATTGAGGCAGAGAACCAATCCTTCGTTGTTCTTCCGAAAGTCCCGAAAAATTTTCTTTGATGAGGACTTCAATGGAAATCTTCTCTTTAATAGCAGCCCCATTGATATTGACTTCTGAGGTAAATAAAGACTTTCCCCACATCTTCTCTTTTGTACTTTTCGTGTCTATGGTACATAGGAGCGTCCCTTTAGATTCTGGGGGTAGGGGATTGGGGGAGAGGGTCAAGTTAAGTCCCGGAGTGAGGTGCGAGAAAGCTACCTTTATCGGTTTTTTGGATAAGTTGGCTACTTCGACCTCTTCACTGCGGGTAAGTCCTTGCTCTATGAAGCCTATGTTAAGAGTCTCTTCTCTCAGTCCCAAAGGACCTAAAGTGAATGTATACAATTCTTTGAGAGACTTTTTCTTATCGTGCGCCAATCCTCTGACTCTGAGAATGATGGGCTTGTCTACGCCAGAAATGTATGCTGTAATGGATTTGTCAAAAGGGTATGGCCCCTGGTCATTTTTATAAGTAATGTTAATGGTACCAGTCTTCCCTGGCTTGATGGGACTTTTGGTCCATTCAGGCTCGGTGCATCCGCATGAGGAAATGACTCTGTGAATAGCTATGGGCTGACGGCTGATATTGGTAAGGGTAAATGTGCAATGTTGCTCTCCCGATGTGATGAGAATGTCTCCGAAGTCGTGAATGGTCTTATCGAACTTCACAACTCCTGCAAATTCGTTTTGAGCGGGCACTTTCTGCGAAAGTATTAAAAAAGAAGAGAACGCCAAAATGATGAGCCAGCTAATTCTATTCATACTTTATCAGTCAATTTAATTTTTCAGGATTTTGTACAAAGATAGATAAATAGTAATTATCTTTGCCCAAAATCAATTCAAATGAAATATGAATAAATCTTTGAAAACGGGATTAGTCCTTCTAATCCTCTTAATGACAGCCTCTTGTACTCAGTTTAAGTATGAGACCGTCGAAAATGACCTTACTAATACACGTATCTATACTTTGGATAACGGTCTTAAAGTATATATGAGTGTCAATAACGATGCACCTCGAGTAGAGGCTCACATCGCTGTGAGAGTGGGTGGCAAGAACGACCCTCACGAGACCACAGGTCTTGCTCACTATTTTGAACATTTGATGTTCAAAGGTACTGAAGAGTTCGGTACCCAGAATTATGCTCTTGAGAAACCGATGCTTGATGAGATAGAGTCCTTGTTTGAAGTCTATCGCAAGACTGTCGACGAGGCAGAGCGTAAAGTTATCTATCATCGTATCGATTCCATCTCCTACGAAGCTTCTAAAATCTCCATACCCAATGAATATGACAAGTTGATGGCAGCTATCGGTGCCAAAGGAACTAATGCATACACTTCTTATGATCAAACCGTCTATACTGAGAACTTCCCTTCCAATGAGATAGAAAATTGGGCTAAGATTCAGTCCGACAGATTTGCTCATAATGTCATCCGCGGATTCCACACAGAGCTGGAGACTGTATATGAAGAGAAAAACATGTCTCTTACAGATGATACTGAAAAGGCTTTTGATGAGATGTTTGCCGCATTGTTCAAAAACCATCCCTATGGCACTCAGACCATCTTGGGTACTCAGCAAAATCTTAAGAATCCCTCCATCACCAATATTAAAAACTACTACAAAGAATGGTATGTTCCCAACAATATGGCGATTTGTATCTCAGGAGATATTAATCCCGACGAGACCATTAAGATTATCAATAAATATTTCAAGAATCTCACTCCCAACCCCGATCTGAAGAAACTTTCTTTCGAAAAGGAGGAACCCATCGTGGCTCCTGTTGTGAAAGATGTTTACGGTCTTGAATCTCCCAAGATGCTTATCGCCTGGAGATTCCCCGGGGCCAAAGATAAAGATATGCCCAAGCTTACCCTCCTCTCTCAGATATTGAGCAATGGTACTGCAGGGCTTGTAGACCTTGACATCAATCAGCAACAGAAAACTCTTTCAAGCTATGGTGGAGTTTATGGGTTGTCCGATTATTCAATATTTATTATGATGGGAGAGCCCAAGAAAGGGCAGACTCTCGACCAGGTCAGAGACCTTCTTCTTGCAGAAGTGGATAAGGTGAAGAAAGGCGAATTTGATGAAAGTCTTATGAAGGCTGTGGTAAACAATTACAAACGCCGCACCATTCAGACCAATGAATCTATTCGTGGAATGGTTAATAACTATGTTCAATGCTTTGTTGATGATGTGCCCTGGAAAGAATTTGTAGAGAACTACAATCTATTGTCTTCCATTACCAAAGAGGATATTGTTGCTTTCGCCAATGAATATCTGGGTGACAATTACGCATACATTCGTAAACTCGAAGGCAAAGACAAAAACGAAATCAAGATGTCTAAACCTGAAATTACCCCGATTTTTACAAATCGTGATACTTCAAGTCAATTCCTTCGTGACATTCAGGCTTCCAAGGCTGCTCCCATCGAACCTCTATTTGTTGATTTTCAGAAAGATATGACTATTCTTTCCGGAAAATCGGACATTCAGGTTCTCTACAAACAGAATGTTACCAATGACCTGTTCTCTCTCTCCTATGTGTTTGAGATGGGAAGTAACGAGGACAAGCTTCTGCCTCTGGCTGCCATGTATCTTGATTATCTCGGCACAGATACTATGACTCCTGAACAGGTTAAACAAGCTTTCTACGCTCTTGCATGTAATTATTATATCTCTGTTGGCAACGATAGGACATTTGTGCAATTATCCGGCTTAGGCGAGAATATGAATGAATCGATAGCACTCTTTGAGAGTCTTCTTGCCAATGCCAAATCCAATCCTGCCACATTTAAAGATGCCAAGGCCAATCTTTTACAGTCACGTGCTTATGACAAGTTGAGCCAGAATGCTAATTTCTCTCAGTTACAGCAATATGCATTTTATGGTCCCAAGTCACCTTCTACCAATATTTACTCAAATGATGAATTGAAGGCCCTTCCTGAAAGCAAGGTAATCGACGATATTCATTCTCTTCTCTCCAAAGAGCATATCGTGATGTATTACGGCCCTCAGAAACAGGAAGATTTCCTGGCTACTTTAAACCAGGTTCATAAAGTTCCCGAAACTCTTACCAAGGTGGCTGAAAACGACTCTTTCAACTATCGCCTCACTAAAGACAATGAAGTATTTATCGCTCCTTACGATGCAAAACAGATATATATGATAGCTGTTTCCAACCAGGGTGAAAAATATGATGTCAATAATACACCAATTATTTCTCTTTACAATGAATATTTCGGAGGTGGAATGAATGGTATAGTATTCCAGGAGATGAGAGAGGCAAGAGGTCTTGCGTATTCTGCACAAGCCAGACTGAATTCTCCTTCAAAGGATAGTGATCCATACATTTTCTACGATTTCATCGCTACTCAGAATGACAAGATGATAGATGCCATCACTGCTTTCGACGAGATTATCAATGATATGCCTTCTTCTCAAAATGCTTTTGATATTGCCAAAGAATCTCTTATCACCAATATCCGTACTGCCCGTACCACCAAGGCCAAAGTATTCAGTGCATATTTAAGAGCCAAAGATTTAGGACTTGATTATGATGTCAATAAACTTGTGTTTGATAAAGTACAGGGATATGGACTTCAGGATGTTATCGACTTCCAGCAGAAGTGGTTTAAAGTGAGAAAATACTCCATTTGTATCCTCGGAGATGCCAAAGACCTCGATATGAAGAATCTTGAAAAATATGGCAAGATTACCTATCTCAAGACATCAGAAATTTTCGGATATTAATATTTCATATTATATTTGTTCGTTTAATAATTAAAAATTTATACAATTATGGCACATAAAATTGATCCAGATGTATGCGTAGCTTGTGGTTC
>CAYMAX010000068.1:0-6912 GCA_964388595.1 uncultured Muribaculaceae bacterium | reverse complement strand
TCGAGGCGGGATTGTACCTCAATGAGTCCGATTTTGTCAGAGACGCCATCAGGCATAGGCTATCGGAAATAAAGGCCATTAAATGCAGGGACGTCGATTTCCAGACGGCCAAGAAAGAGATTTTGGAGTACTGCAAGGCCAGAGGGAAAGCATATCCAGATGAGGCGGCAAGGGATCTTGAGCTTGATTTTGATCTGGTGATGAAAGCGACAGGCGTTCTGCGCAAGGAAGGCAGGCTGGTGGAAACATAGTGGCGGGCCTTGGCGATGCTCTGCATGGCTCGAAGATCTATGCCGAGGCCAGAAAGATAGAAGGCTCGCGATTGATTGCGAAAACAGGAAGGCACAAGGCTCAGAGCATTACTCTGGTTGAGAATGCCAAAACGGTAATCATAAGGAAGCTGAAAAATGTCAATCTAAGCGTGCGAGTCAGGAATTGATGAGATGGATTACTTTCGCCCAGCTCGCACAGAGATAATAAATAGATCGAATGCTAGACTTATATTATTCAGAGGTGAGAGACAATGATGAGCAAAGGAGAAAAAGCAATCATTCTTCTCCTGGAGAACAATGAATGCCGGATTTCAAAACTGCGCCTGGTCAAGCTTATGTTCCTTATTTCTGAGAAAGTCAGGCTCTATGATTTTATTCCTTACAAATATGGACCATTCTCTTTTCAGCTATATCACGACCTATCAAGGCTGGAGAGAGAGGGATTCGTCTCCACAGAGGATGATGCCGTATGTCTAATAAGACGAGATCCGCCGAAAATTGATTATAAAATAAAAAGTATAATAAAAATGGATGCGCAAAGATTTGCCGCCCTTGATGATAGGATGCTGCTTGATTATATTTATGATAAATATCCCGAATATACGATATTTAGCCTCTACCGAAGAACCATGGAGTATGATAGAAATTCCAAGGGAATTGTTACCATAGGTTACGAGGGTAAGACCATTGATAAATTCTTAAATGAATTAATAATAAATAAAATAAATGTGCTTATGGATGTTAGAAGAAATGCTTACAGTATGAAATTTGGCTTCCAGCATGCAAAATTAAATAATTATCTTGAGAAAATCGGCATCGATTACATCCATATTCCCCAGCTGGGCATACCAACCGATATGAGAAAGCAACTGGAGACACTCGAAGATTATCGAGCGCTTTTTGCCCAATATAGGATTGAATTAGAGGCAAATGTGGATCATTTGGAGAAAATAAAATCAATGGGGCAGGATAAAAAAGTAGCATTAATGTGTTTTGAGAAGGATATCAGATGCTGTCATAGGGGCATAATAGCGGAGAGGCTTAGAGAAGATGGTGTTGAGGTTATAGATTTATGACCAGGGAAAAGAAACGAGTATTGGTAACTGTAAAAGCCTATCCGGAAAAAAGCAAAAAATACGGTGAAGTCGTCTGCACCATTGGTTTGACAGAGGAAGGAGCATCTTTATTAGGTATTAAAAAAAACCTATAAAATTTAGAATTCTATTGGAGATCAACCTTAAATATCAAATGCATCCTTTCTCCAACATGCAACGGAGTGAATGAAATGGATGCAAGTCTATTGGTTCGTTTATCACCTCTAACAACTGGACCGATTCTAATGCGTAGGAGAGAGATCAGCAAAGCATTTACAAGAGCCGGTATTTCATTATATAATGACGAAGATACCTTTAATATCAAAGATCTATCTGACAAAATAAGCTCCTTGACAAATGTAAATTTAGAGGATGATGCACTTATCTCAATTTTGGAAGAATTTTGTAATGAAGGATCGATCGAACACACCTCTGGACTCAATTATTACATAAAAAATAAAATAATAATACCTGATTTTGAAGATTTAACCCAACCGGTTTGGGATGAATTCGCAGATTTTTTAAAGATAAGATATAATGAGTTTGATACTGGAATCGATTATCAAGTTAGATTAATAATGAATTCAATATTATTATCTATATCTCTGAATATCGTACAATCTCAAGAAACACAATTTGAGTCCTTGCCAATAAATGATTTTAGAGCTCTAATAGAATTTGAAGCGAAAAATTTAAAATGGAAGATCAAGTTCACGGATATTTTTTGCGAATATTTGTCATCCAATTCACCACGCCTAATAGACTTTATTTTTAATATTTATTCAGGAATTATAAATATGGATTTAATCTCAAAAGAGAAAGAGATGCCTAGATTTAGCCTAATAGATAATGTAGGATTCATACTAGCAGATACGTCGTTTCTAGTTTCTCTCATGTGCAAAACCGAGCCGAATTATGCCCTATCTATAGCAGTTTCTAGTCAATCAAACAAGAGAGGAATTCCGATATATTATACCAAGGAAACCAAAGATGAAATGAGACGTTTTATTAGAGGTTCCAGCCGTGAAATGAGAAATGGTTTAGTGATTAAGGGAAATCCCGGAGTAATTAGAAGTCAATTTGTCAGAGATTATGTAAGACTAAATTCTCTAGAAGGGATAAAATGGCCAGATTATTTTGCAGAATTGGAAAATTGGGAGCAAATTATTAAATTAGAGCATTCAGTCACTCAGATTCCTGAAGATTATGAATATAACGAAGATGTTTATTATTATGTTAAGAAAATGGTTCCAATTTTCGATCAAGTTAGAGTAGATGATCAGTCAATTTATGCCAAAGGACTGAGAGAGGAATCTCAAATAGATCATGATGCTATTTGTCTGGGCATCGTTGCAAAGAAAAGAGAAGATAATGCTGAAAGAGCATCATTAGGGCCTTGGTTTCTAACTTTTGATAACCTCATTTTTGCAGTTGGCGAATTTTATAAAAATACAGGTAGACAAAACATGGGGCTAGTAATTCAACCAAGAAGATGGCTTAATTATTTGCTAACTTTTTCTAAGACTGAATTTAAGGAATCAGATCGCAATGATGTGGCTAAGGCAATAATTTTATTTACGGCAAGAACCGATTCCAAAATAACCCTGAAGGATTATAGTGGTTTAATAGCCGCTAAATTCGGATTGGAAACAGAAGATCGTGATATTATATTAGAAATATTTATAAAATCTCCACTTATAGCAGAATTGCAGAGAGCTTTAGTATCGGATTCGGGAGGAGATGCGGACCGCATCACACAGAATATAATAGAAAACGAAAGGTTTATTGAGAGTGTGTTAAGTGAACGGGAAGTTAAAAAGGACAACGAAAGACTGAAAGAAAAAATAAAAGATTTAAGTTCAAAATTTAAAGAGGCTGAATCTGCAAAAAAAGCTTTGGAGAGGAGCTTATCACAGCGAATTTCCATTGAAGTAGTCACAACTTCTGATATAAACATTGAAACAAAAATAAACGGGCTAATTTCACAGTTAGATGCAGAATTGCCCGGAGGATTGACAGAAAATGGTATTCCTGAGCCTCCAAAAGTAGTATCTAAAATTTCAAAACTAAAAGAATGGCTCACTACAACAAGAGAAGTTATCGATACATCAAAAAGCATCAGTGAAGGAGCCAAGGCCCTCCTACCATATATCACATTATTAATTGAAGCTGTTTCCAAATTGCCGTAATAATCATAACATTAGGTTTCGACCTAACCTTTCGGCTCAATTAGGAGCATAAGCCGTTCAATCTCAATTTTGAGGCTGAAGATATCCTCCACAGAAGCATACCTCATCTCCGCCTTCCCGAGTATCCGAGTCTCTCTGCCCCTCTGTCACATAGTCTTAGAGAATCCAAAACCGTAGGAAATCCGACCGGCAAAGATGTCGAGGGTGTGACTTCCCTTGATTGCAACCCTGTCTAGGCCCAAACGAGCATGCCTCTTCTCCGGTCCAAACACCTCGAAACCTGAGCTCTTGGCAGCTTCAAGGAGCCTGGCCTTGCTTGCAGCATCCCTGCAGACCAGATCGATGTCCTTGGTCACGTCCTTAAGGCCGTACTCCAGCATGGCTGCCCCTCCTATGACCAGAAACTGAATGGGCTCGTCCAGACGTGCCCCAAGACCACTCAGTATCTCCTCAACCTCTTCACGCTTCGATATCCTGGATCCCATAAAGCTCAGCCTGCTCTTCTATTTCCTCCAGTGTGGAATAGCCCTTGATATGCTCTCCCCTCAGGACTGCCCGGATGGTCTCTGCCATGGGATGCAGTTCGCCCTGCAATTTATCTTTGTTCTTCAGGTAGAACAATATGCAAAAGAGCCTTTGGCGGTAGTCTTCAGCGGAGTCAAGAGAATGAATGAAGATCTCCTCAATAGAAAGCTTCCTTTTGGGCAGGGTGTAGTAGTTATCCCTCAAACCCAGATCGATCCCGTAATCCTCGTAGGCGCTGAAAGAGGTAGGCGTAGCGTCCTGCTTGCGTATGCTTTTGAAGAGCACGCTGTTTTCATAGCTCTTAATGAGCAGCGCCTCCCTGGGGACGAGACGCAGAAGCTGGTACTCCTGGAGGGAAGATACGAAGTCCATAAGATCCTTCCAGAAGATGTAGTTGAAAGAGTAGAGGTAGGCCTTGCCCTCCCTGGATCTGCTTGTGAGGCCCAGGTGAAGAAAGCCCTGCAGGTAGTAGTAGACGGTATCGCTGGAGATGCCAGTTTCTCTGGCCAGGTCCTCCAGGCTCTTGGGGTTTTGGACCAGCCTGGTGAGCAGCTCAACCCTCCGGCCAGAGAGGATCTCCTGCAGGGGAGAGGCACGATGGGAGTAGTAGAGGCGCTTGAAAGCTTCTGCAGGAGGCGTCCTGGCGAGGAGGATTGCCCCTCCCACCCGCTCCACCAGGCCAATATCTTGCAGACGGGTTATGATCCGGGAGACAGAGCCCTTCAAGAGGTCTAACTCCTTCTGGATGCTGCTGGGATGCACTGGCTCCGGGGAGCGAGTGATCAGGATCAGGGCGCGGACTTCGTTCTCGGTGAGACGCATTCTCTTAATAGAATGTTAATCTAATATTTAAGATTCATCTTTTATTAAGAGATATCATTAAACTTCAAATAAAAATTTAAAGTATTCTCTCATTGCAGGCGAATAAGAGAAGAATCCGATGCAATAGATGAGCAATACAGGATCCTAGGGAAAGCATATCCAGATGAGGCGGCAATAGATCTTTAAAGCGACAGGCGTTCTGCGCCGAGAAGGCAGGCTGGTGGAAGCATAGAAAGCTGTCATGAGATAGGCGATACTTTGCACGCCTCGAAGATCTATGCTGAGGCCAGAAAGATATTTGGCCCGCGGGTGATTGTGAAGACAGGCATGCACAAGGCTCAGAGCATTACACTGGTTGAGAATGCCAACGCAGTGATCATAAAGAAACTGAAATATGTTAACAAGGAAGAAGACGTATTTGAATCTGAAAAAGCAGAAATTGAAGACCAATGAAACGCCTTTATGACTGCACTGTAATCCTTCTCCCCGAAGACAATGGTACAATTGTGGCCTATGTACCTGCAATTCCTGGCGGGCATGCCTGGGGCCAGACCCCCAGGAGGCTCAGATGGAGCTGATGAACGTCTTGGAGATGATACGGGATAAGTACAAAGAAGAAGGGCGCATGCTGTCCGCAGAGTCACAGACGAGAACATGACCTGCAAGGACTGGTGGTTCTGCTGCAAGCCCTTGCCGAAGATGAACATAACAGTCTAAGCTGTAAGGCGCCTTTTCTTTGCCTCAGCAAGACCTCGCTGGGGCTTATCTCTCATTTTTATCAATTCTGTCTGGGTTTATTTATTATACACGCGTTTAACATTCGAACGCGCGGTCTTATGTTCTTATAAGAATCGCTACTCAAGGACAGACAGCCTTTATGGCTTCATCTGTTTTGTAGCAGGTTTATTATCGCCAGAGCCAGGATCTGTGTATCTTATCTATATTGTTTATATACTAAGAAAGCGATCCATAATTATGCTACGAAATACTCTAATTGTACTCATCCTGATGCTTTTGGCATTAGGAGTTACTGATGCTAGAACGCCGGAGGTAGGAGATCAGGTATTCATAGCGACAAGTTCGTCAATTCCCGTCTATATGCAGGTCCAAGGGGAAATAACAGATATAGGAGACGGTTTAATCTGTCTTAAAGCCACCAAAAATACCGATAACACTCTCTACGATATATGTATTGGTATAGGATCTATAGTTTCATTGACTTGGGTTTAGGCGGCTCAAATTTTTCTTTTTTTTGCACTTCCCTTTTTATCCGCTAATAACTGATTGGAGTGAACCCCTCCAAGTGGACAATGAGTTAAGCAATGGCAACTCATGGAGGGAATTATATGAAAAAGACCAGACGGCGCTACGATCGAGAATTCAAGATATCAGTAGTAGCCGAGCTTGAGTCCGGCAAACCTCTGGCCCAGATTGCCCGCGAATATGGCATCCATCCCAGCCTTCCCTGCCGGTGGCGAGATGAATTGGCCGAGAATCCCGAAAGAGCGTTCAGCGGCAATGGCAACATATGCAAGTATGAGGCCAGGATCGCCGAGCTTGAGAGGCTGCTAGGTCAAGCTCATGCCGAGAACGAGCTTTTAAAAAAAGCGTTCGCCATGACACAGAAGAAGGTCCGGGAAGAGAGATTAAAACCGACACTAGGAGGCAGTACATGATTATCCAGGAAGCTCATTCGAGCTGCCTTCAGTTGTCCATATCTCAATCGTGCCAGGCATTGGAAGTGAGTCGCAGCGGCTACTGCAAATGGCGAATAGAGCAGAATTCATATGCCTCTGAGAATACCGAAAATACAGTTCTCAGGGACGAGATTCGAGATATCGCTCTGGAATTTCCTGGCTACGGCTATCGAAGGATAACGGCAGAGCTCCAGCATCGCGGCTATCCTGTTAACCACAAGCGGGTCTTGAGGCTCATGCATCTGGATAGCCTGTTGTGCCATAGGAAGTTGTTCAAGCCAGTAACAACCGATTCCAGCCATGGACTGCCGGT
>CAYMAX010000067.1:3373-7125 GCA_964388595.1 uncultured Muribaculaceae bacterium | reverse complement strand
TTGATTATCTCAAAAAGCAAGGTTGCAAATATCCCAGAAAATGGAGTATAGAAGATTAACTTCTGAAGAGATCGCGCGTCTTCAGGTCAACAGCTGCATAGCTGACGACTGGGACGATGTTCTCGTGAAAGAGGGGTTCAATACCAAACGCATCTTTCAGGTCCGCTTCTCAGGCAAAGTGAAGTTGGGCAATTTCGAGGGAGAGTTTACCCTCCCCGGTGGGATTAAGAAGAAGGCAGGTGTGAGATATGCCACCCTTCACAATGTCACTGTGGGAGATGACTCCTGCGTCGAGAATATCGAAAATTACATAGCCAATTATACCATCGGGCATCATTCTTATATCAAGAATGTGGGGCTTATCTATGTGGAAGGGGTGTCAAGCTTCGGTGACGGGATAGAAATCTCTGTACTCAATGAGACAGGCGGTCGTGAAGTGCCTATTCACAGCAAACTATCTGCTCATCAGGCATATATGACAGCTCTTTACAGGCATCGCCCTGTGTTTCAGCAGAAGATGAAGGACCTCGCCGATTTTTATGCCAGGAAACATTCCTCATCCACTGGAAGCATCGGAGACCATGTCACCATCCTCAATACCGGTACCATTCGCAATGTACGCATAGGTAATCATGCGGTAATAGAAGGGGCCAGCAAGCTTGATAACGGCTCAATCAATTCCAATGCTGCTGCTCCTGTCCGTATCGGATACAATGTCTCCTGCGAAGATTTCATAGTCTCTTCCGGCAGTGTGCTGGACGATGGTGCCACCATTCAAAAATGTTTTGTGGGTCAGGCCTGCGAGCTTACGCACAATTATTCCGCTTCCGAATCTCTCTTCTTCTCCAACTGCTTCGGTGCCAATGGAGAGGCCTGTGCTCTGTTTGCAGGGCCATATACCGTCACCCATCACAAGTCCACTCTTCTAATCGCGGGTATGTTCTCTTTTATGAATGCCGGCTCAGGGTCCAACCAGAGCAACCACATGTACAAGTTGGGACCCATCCATCACGGTATTCTCGAAAGAGGGTCCAAGACCACCTCTGATTCTTATATTCTCTTTCCCACACATATTGGTGCATTTTCACTTGTCATGGGCCGTCACGTGGAGCATGTGGACACTTCAGACCTTCCTTTTTCCTATCTCATAGAGGATAAAAACGATACATACGTCGTCCCGGGTGTCAATTTGCGCAGCGTGGGGACCATCAGAGATGCTCAGAAATGGCCTAAGAGGGATAAACGCACCGACACAGAGAAGTTGGACCATATCAATTTCAACCTTCTCTCCCCATATACCATTCAGAAAATGATGGATGGCAGGGCCATCCTTCAGGAGCTGAAAGAGGTGTCGGGACCCACTTCTGATATTTATTCTTACAAAGGGGCCAAAATTCGCAATTCTTCCCTAAAAAAGGGAATGCAGCTATATCAGATAGGTATTTATAAATTCTTGGGCAATTCCATTATCAAACGCCTCGAGGGGATTAAATTTACCTCTGAGGAAGATATCCGTCTCAGACTTCGACCAGACAGCGAGGTGGGTCTTGGCAATTGGATAGATTTGTCAGGACTGATCGCTCCCAAAAGCGAAGTGACCAAGTTGATAGAGGCGGTGGAGAGCAATGGAGTGCATACACTTCAACATCTCAACGACCGTTTTGCCGAGATGGATGCCAATTATTATACCTATGAATGGACATGGGCATATAGTAAGATAGAGCCTGTCTATGGCATAGACCCTCGAAAGATTACAGTCGTAGAGTTAATCAGGATAACCAATCTCTGGAAAGATGCTGTGGTGTCTCTCGACAATATGGTCTATGAAGATGCCAAAAAGGAATTTTCACTCTCATTTATGACCGGCTTCGGTGCCGATGGTGACTCAGAACAGGCACGCAGAGACTTCGATGCCGTGAGGGGAGACTTCGATTCCAATCCGTTCGTCAAGGCCACTCAGCAGCACATCGCCGAGAAATCAGCCCTCGCCGATGAGCTCATACAGCGCCTGAAGCTGCTATTATAAAACAGTTAATCTTAGCTATTCGAAATACTTAGTGACAAGTTTGTCGTAGACGTCGCTGCTGTCTCTGACGTAGTTCAGTCCGTTGTTGAAGGACTTTATGAGGCTGGAATTGGCATCTACTTTGACTGCGAAGCAATATGCTCCGGTAGGGAGAGTCTCAAAGACTATCTTTATCGGGGCTTTCTTTTTATTGATACGATAGAGGACAAAAGGGGTCTCATCCAGCAATGCATCTCCACGACCTTTGATTAGGGCATCGAAGGCCTCGTTGATGGTGCCCAAAGGAAGTACAGAAAATCCATAAATCTCTTGAACAGACAGAGCATACTCGGCGATGGATGTGTTTTCTTGAAAGATGAGAGTTTTACCGGAGAGATCACCGAAATTGTGAATGGTATTATTGTCAATGGGGACGGTGAGAGAATAGCCGGTGACGAAGTATGAATCAGAAAAATCCATCGTCTTGGTACGAGTGTATGTGCGTGTGATGGCAGCCATCGCTCCATCAATTTTCTTCTTTTTAAGCAAATAGGGGATATCGGAAAAATCTACCGATTGGAGCTCAAACATAACGTCCTGTGAGCCAAGTACTGCTGTGAGCAATTCGATATCGAATCCCGTTCCGTCAAACGCAAATGGCTCTGTGTTGTCTACATACCCGATGATGTAGGGTCTTTTAACACCTTTTTCACAAGAAGCGACCGACAGCAAAAGTGTCGATATCATTATTAAAAAGAAAAATTTTTTCATTGATATTTACTCGATAATTGAATTGATTTTTATTAGGCGATGAAGCTGTGATTTATCCCGCAATGGCATTGAGGTCGATATCGGCCTTTATCTTGTCGATGACTGTGGTGACCACTTTATAGATTCTGCTGTCAACGGTATAATCTGCCGGGCATACGAAGTGAACACGCTCCTCTGAGAGAAGCCGCTCCACCTTTTTGCGGGCAGGGTCTTCCTTCTCGGAGTGAACTGAAGCAACTCCATCCACGGTGCCATACCCTGGGGTGGGGTTATATACAGCTATTGAGTGACCACCGAACTGCTTGACTAACTTCATACAAGGGATATCGGTGGCACCGTCTCCGAAATATATCATACGCGAGAATGGGATATACCGTTTATTCTCAGGGACATACTCGTTGACCAGGGAGTGGTCGCGGATGCTGTGAACCCCTTTATTGATTTTAAAAAGAAACTGCGTCTTGGCAGTATAGTCCACTGCTACGCCAGGCCATACGGCAATGCCGTTTTCATATAAAAAAGAGCAGGCATAGACTTTTGTGAATTCTTTATAGATGGCAGTGCCTTCAATCATCTCCGTGAGACCTGAAGAATTGATGTAGTGCACTATTTCGACACCCTTTTGCCGTCCGTATTCGTTGATGAGACCAAACCACTCCGGCACCCCTTTATAAAACTTCACATTGGCTCCGTACTTTCTGAAATCCTCTCGGGTAAGCTGCACACCTGCATTTTTGGCCTCGTCTATCATCATCTTCATATAGCAGAGTATCTCACTGCTGTCCTGACTTTCGGAAAGTGCACCGCTCTTCTCCCAAAACTCATCAGGACTCTTGCCAAAGGCTTGTATAAACCCAAACTCCTGCATGTTGGCAGGGGACAGGGTCCCATCGAAATCATAAATTAAAGCAACTTTCATATTTACAAAGATAATGATTAATTTTGTGGTCGTTATGAGATTGTGCTATCTTTTATT
>CAYMAX010000067.1:0-3273 GCA_964388595.1 uncultured Muribaculaceae bacterium | reverse complement strand
GCAAAGTCAAATGGTACCACCAGATGAATATCATCTCCTCCGACCTTGACTCCCTGGGCAATGGCAAAGTGGAGTATTCTTCGTGGATATTTTCGGAGAAGCGTAAACCCAAGACACCTTCGCCAATTACTATGACTGCCGTCATCAACGAAGGGAAAGTGCATATTGACCTGTCGCAGACAATGATTTCCATGATGAAATCTTTTGCCGGGGATAGTTTTTCCATTGAATCTTCAGGGGGGGAGACTGTGCTTCCTGCTGTTCTTTCACCTTCCGACACCCTGCCGGATGCATCTACTTCAGTCAAATTACTCGGCATGACTATGAGAATCTCTGTGACAGAGCGCAAAATTCTTCGATACGAGACTCTTACCACGCCGGCAGGTACATTTGACTGTGTGGTGATAAGCGAACATAAGGTGGAGAAGGGGATGGGGCGCCATCGTATCACCACCGCCCACACATGGTATGCCCGCGGGATAGGTATGGTCAGACACGATACATACGATAAGAATCTTATTCTGGAGACTTCTGAAATACTGACACACATCACGACTTCCCACGCCAACTGATAATTTTATCTAAACTTATGAAATGGTCCTTGCCGCTTCAAACTTCTCGCCTGATACGCCATCATAGCATTTCATCTCTTCTTGTGAAAGGATTCTTGCCATGCTTCGTCGGTGTCGCTCTGCTGGCGACAGCCTGTTCTTCGCCCGAGAAGCGCGCAGAACGATTGGTCGCCCAGATGACGCTCGAGGAGAAAGTATCTCAGATGATGCACGAATCTCCTGCCATTCCCCGGCTCGGGATAGAGCGTTTCAACTGGTGGAATGAGGCACTTCACGGAGTGGGGCGACAGGGGACTGCTACTGTTTTTCCAATGCCCATAGCGATGGCGGCCACTTTTGATGACATTGCGCTACGCAATACTTTCTCGATGGTAGCAGATGAAGCCATCAACAAGCTCGATACAGCCCACGGGCTCTCTTTTTTCACCCCCAACATCAATATTTTCCGAGACCCGCGATGGGGAAGAGGGATGGAGACTTACGGCGAGGACCCATATCTCACATCGCGAATGGGAGTGGCGGTGGTGCGCGGGCTCCAGGAAGGTCCTGCCGGTCGCCACGAACAGCAAACTCACAGAGATTTTCAGGGTGGTACTGCCGGTAAATTAAAAACGCTCGCTTGCGCCAAGCATTTTGCCGTCCACAGCGGACCTGAAGGGACAAGGCACCATTTCGATGTGTCGGTGAGCGAAAGAGACCTCAGAGAGACCTATCTTCCTGCATTTGAAGCACTTGTCAAGAAAGGCAATGTGCAGATGGTGATGTGCGCTTACAATCGGTACGAAGGGAAGCCCTGCTGCGCCAGCGACAAACTTCTGATGAAGATTCTTCGCGAGGAATGGCATTACGACAATATTGTTGTCACAGACTGCTGGGCCATCAATGACTTCTATGTCAAGGGGTATCACGGCACGCACACATCTGCGGTGGATGCTTTTTCCGATGCCGTTCGCAATGGCACAGACCTGGAATGCGGTGTCGGGATGAATGCACTTCTCCAGGGGGTTCGGCAGGGGAATATTACTGAAGAAGAAATTGACAAATCGCTTGTGCGGATTTTCACAGCCCGATTCAAACTTCGTAAGGGGTCTGGAATAGGTCAAAAAGTGCTTTCAAGCAAAAGCTCATCTATTTCGCCTCAGGAGCACCGCATGCAGGCCCTGGAGATGGCGCGCAAGAGCATTGTTCTTCTCAAAAACGATTCCATATTGCCCCTTTCCCGTGAAATCAAGAAAATCGCTGTCATCGGACCGAATGCCAATGACTCTGTGATGCAGTGGGGCAACTACAACGGATTTCCCATTTCGACGGTTACCATCCTCGAAGGCATCAGAAGAAAATTGCCGTTTGCCGAAGTAACTTATCAGAAAGGGTGCGAATTGATTGAAAATAAAACAAATGACCATCTTTTAGACGACCCTGTGGCAAGTGCAGGGGATGCCGACGTGATTATTTTCGCAGGGGGCATTTCTCCGAAAGTGGAAGGGGAAGATGGGGATGCGATGGGGGACAGGTCAGATATTGAACTTCCTGCACCGCAACGTTCTCTGCTAAAAGCACTTAAAGCCACAGGCAAACCGGTGGTACTGGTTCTCTGCACCGGTAGTGCCATCGCCATTGAGCAGGAAGACAAGGAGTTGGATGCCATTCTGCTGGCTTGGTACGGGGGAGAGTCCTCGGGGACAGCAGTGGCCGATGTCCTTTTTGGAGATTACAACCCCGCAGGACGGCTTCCGGTCACATTTTACAGCTCCAGTGCACAGCTCCCTCCGTTTGAAGACTATTCCATGTCAGGAAGGACCTACAAATACTTTACTCAGGAGCCGCTTTATCCCTTCGGGTACGGCCTTTCATACACTTCATTCGCCTATAAAGACCCCTCTGTCTCGTACCCCAAACAGCGACATTCCCAAGGCAAACCGGCAGATACTCTTTTCGCTTTACCGGCGATGTTGAGCATATCTGTGAGAAATACAGGGGCGTACGACGGAGAAGATGTAGTGCAGCTTTATGTGAAGAACATTGATGACACGACTGCCCCTCATAAGTCGCTGAAAGGGTTCAAGAGGGTATTTGTTCCTCGCAACGGTACACAAAAAGTGACTTTCCCTCTCGATATGAGCACATTCGAGTGCTTCAACTACGACTCGGGACGGATGGAATTTACCCGGGGACATTATTTGCTTATGTATGGAGGTTCCTCCTCTGCTGTAGACACCATTTCCGTGGTGATACCTTGAATTTATTTGTTACATTTGTCTAATTAATAATCTTAAAAATGGAAACACTAGAACACAAACTTGATTTCGCGGAAGCCTTCAAACAGTCTTTCGTATTGGCTTGGAAAAACTTCCTGCCCATCTTGCTCACTTTGGTACTTTACATCATCACTTGCTGGATACCATATCTCAATGTCGGGACCACTATCGGGCTTTATCGTATCATGATAAATCTCGGCCGCGGCGAGAAAATCGACCCTCTTTCAATTTTCAGCAAAGATAATTTCTCCCAAATAGGGGATTTCTTCCTTTTATATTTCTTTATGTTAGGTGGCACAATTGTAGCACTTTGTTTTATGGTTATTCCTGCTCTCGTCATCTCAATCGCCTGGGGATGCTCTTATCTGATTCTTATCGATAAAAAGGAGACTGACAATAAATAACTTACTCTCAGTTTTAAAATCAAACTCTGCGAGAAATGG